>NZ_BDBY01000188.1 GCF_001613225.1 Nocardia pseudovaccinii NBRC 100343 | reverse complement strand
TTGCCGCGACTCGTCCTCGCTGAGCGCCTTCTGTTCAAGGTCGTTCCAGGCGAGTTCGTAGCTGCGGAACTCGTCGGGCTTGTTCAGATACATCGAACCCGTCAGGGTGTCGACGTAGGCGATCGGCGGTTCCAGGTGCTCCCCGTTGGAGCCGGTCGGGAAGTCGAGCAGGATGAAAGCCGATGCTGCCATGCCTCCGTGGACGCCAGCGGAGTAGGGAAGGATGCGGACGGTGATGTTGTTCTGACTCGACACTTTCAGCAGGTGATCGAGCTGGTTGAGCATCACCTCCACCCCTCCCACTGGCCGGCGGATCACAGCTTCATTGAGAACGACGCCGAGACGGGGAGCGCGCGGGCGGGTCAGAAGGCCCTGTCGTTCAAGGCGAATCTGTACACGCTGCTGAACTTCGGCGTCATCGAGTAACCCGGCGGGTGTCCGTGCGAGTTGTTCGATGTAGTCGCGTGTTTGCAGTAGTCCTGGGATGAGTTCGGATTCGTACTCCCGGATGGATGCTGCACTGTCTTCCAGGATCACGTACAGGCTGAACCATTCAGGCATGTCCTCCGAAAAGCTCTCCCACCACTGCTTTGCCGTTCCGTTCCAGGTTGCGGCGGTGTAGGCGAGCAGTCTCTTCTGGTCCTCGGGACCGACTTTGTAGACGGTGAGGATGGCTTGGACGTCTACGTCTCGGAATCGGACGCCGAGGTCGCCGCTCTCCATTCGAGCGATGGTGGACACGCCCTTTTGAAGCGAGGTGGCGGCCTGCTTCTGCGTGAGGCCAGCGGCCTCGCGCAGTTCGGTCAGGCGACGTCCGATGTGGCGCCGCAGAACCGCCTCGCCAACGTTGACGGACATGCATCTCCAATCGCTCAATTGCCTGTCACTCAATTGAACACTTTCAAATGATTGCAGACAAGAAGGCATGCACTGCTGGGCGGGCAGTGCTGAATTTCAGTATTTTGAACGACGTTCATTCGAAAGCTTGCTATCTGATCGTACATCGTAGGACACTACCTCATATGACCGAGATCACTGTCTGCCCAGTGCGGGCAGTGAACTGTGGAAAACCCCAGCGTGAGGTGGGCCGAATGACTGTCCTGGAAGCGCAATCTGACAACGTTCGCGGTGAGCCGGACTGTGTTGTGGGCCGTCCGGCACGGGATCGGCCCGAGAGGCGGGCCGCCTGATGGCCCTGGCTTTTACTCAAACCCGGATGACTAGTGACCGTTCTGACGTGTGCGCTATCTCAGTAGGTCTAGGGCGGTGGGTGGTCGAGAACCGGCTTCGTGGGCGGACGCTCACCAAGGCGCAGGCCCTTGGTGTCGTTCTGTTCGCGGATGCTGTTGGCGACGGACGCGACCTGTACCCGCTCGATGATCCGATCTGGATCGATGCTGGGGCGTGGCTCCGGCCTGTCGGATTGTCGATCCGCGAGGCCGTGCGCCTTCTGGACCTGCCATGCGATCCGCGCGAACTGCCAGCGGCGGTGGTTGTCATACCTGGCCGTGCCGGAGATTCGGTTGGCACAAGTTCGACGCCTCTGCCGGCACTGCTCGGCGCACTAATTCGGAGGTGGAGATGACGAGACTTGCTGATTTCGGACAGGCGTGTATTCCGTTGCCGGGTGATCCATGCTGGGAATGGATTGCGTTGCCGCGCAACGGCTTCCTGCTCGCGATGGGGGAAGTCGTCAGTGCGGTGTTGGGGGTGCCGTGGTGGTGACGGCGATGTTCGGGTACATCAACCTTGACCTGGTCGGGACCAGCCGGGCAGCGATGGAGGCTCGGCTCGAGGAGTTCGCGAACAGCTACGGCGGCACTGTCGAGGGACGGATCTTCTGTGAGCAGGGATCCGCAGTGCGGGTGCTGTGGTCGCTGATCCGCGAAGCGGACAGTGATTTCGGCGGCGGGGTGATCCCGCGAGTTTACGCAGCGGCCCGGCACCGCACCGTGAGCATGGATCGCTTGCTAGGAAGTCCTTCACCGACCCCAGCGTTGTGGAGGCTGCTCGATGCGTTGGCGCATTCCGATGGCGGCTACCTTCTCGTTCCTTCCGCGGCGCACTTCGAGCACCTCGGTGTTCCGAGACATGTATTCCTGCAACGCATCTCGAATCTAACTCCGACGGTTCAGGTGCTGTTCCTCGACTCGGGACCCTGGAGCAGCGAGCCCGGCCTGGTCGCTGAATTCGAGGTCCCGGCGTTCCCTGCCGAAGAGTTCATCTGGATGAACTTGCGTCAACGGCTGGCCCGGGCCGGTCTCGGTGAGCTGGTCGAGCCGATCGGGCGACTTCTGCACGAAGTGGTCGGTGCAGCGTTGAATGACACCGCGGCCGATCCGTCCTTGGTGCACAACACGTTCCGGGTGCGGGTGCTGTGCCCGCCGGAGTCGTCGACGGTGGTCGTGGAGATTCTCGACATGCGTGAGTCCTCCGACGAACCGGTCACACGGCATGAGCTGCTACTTCCGGGCGCGGAACAAGCGAGCATCGACGACTCTCTTGATCTTGCTGACCAGTGGGCCACTGACCGTAGCGGTTGGACGCCACCGGAATGGTTCCCCGTGGCCACTGGTGGGCGGTGATCGTGATGGGCTCGAACGGTGTGACGGTGTTGGTCGGTACTTCCGGCGAGCAGGGACCGCTTTTGGACCCGGAGACGCTGCTGGAGGCGGTTCGCGGGAATCTGGTCGGCGGATCGCCTCTGGTCGAGGGGGCGCGGCAACTGGGCTGTCTGTATCGGGAATGGATCGTTGATCGTGATGCGGGACAACGGATTCAGGCTGAGATCGGCATGGAAGTCGGCACGATCGACGCCTGGATCAGCGGGCAACTGCCCCACCCTTTGCCCGGCGTGCCTCGCGCGACCGAATCGGTCGGCGGAGTGATTGCCCGTGTTGCCGAGGCATCAGAATGCGCCCACTGGGCGCTGCACCACCTCGGCGAGCCGGAGCGGCATCGCGCCTGGGATCACCTCGCGGAGATACACCAAGGATATGAGGATCTTGTGCGACAGGTCATGGCGGGCTTGATCGTTCTGCCGAAGTCATGGCCGGGTATCCGATGGCCGGGTATCCATTCCATTTCCCGGGCTGAGCGGCCTGTGCGAGGTCGGGCATGAGCCGGTCGAATTGCGTGGCGCCAGAGCCTCCGACGATGGAACAACGCCGCCGGACCCTCGGCGCGGCCATCGCCTGGTTGGATGAGCGCACGCGATGTGAGGTGTTGTTGCGCGATGAGGTTTGCGCAGTTGTTCGGTTGTCAGGCCGGCGACCGAATCACCTTGCGCATGCGGTGTTGACCATCGGAACACGAGGGTGGTGGCTGCCGGTCTGGATTGCTCGGACCTATTACCTGCGTCCGACCCGCCTGCGTGTGAGTGTCGGAGACGATGGGATCGTCCGCGGGCGACCGCAGAGCCTCGTACACCGAATCATCGGTTCAGACACCAGGTTTCGGCTGCCCAGCCTGCACTCGAGCCGCCGCATCACCTTTCGCCGCCGCCCGGTCCCCGATCCGGTCGCGACATGAGGACCCTGCCAGACAAGCACGCGATGCTGGCCGCGTGCCGGGGACTGCCGACCACAGCCAGCAACCCGATGATCGAGGCTGCCGCTGAGTTGGCGTTGCTGCATCAAACCCGCGAGCAGACCCCGCACTGCAGGCTGGGCGATGTCGATCAGCACCGCCTGCGGTTGATGAGGTCGGTGGATCATTGGATCGCCCTGGTGATTCCGGTGCCCTCCCCAGAAGCCAAGTTGCATACCCACACCGCTGGACAAGTGGTCGATCAGCTCGCCGAACTGACCACGCTGACCTTCGTCGCGCTCGCCAACGCACCCGAACCGGTGTTCTACGACGCGAAGGTCAGGCTCGACGAGATCGGCGACGCCTACCAAGACCTCATCGACGAGCTACTCCTCGGCCAGCGGCGATTACCCGGCGCGCCCATCTCCGATCATCCTGCGGTCCGCAGCATCCGAGACCAATCCACTCCCCATCCAGTGTTCAGCCGTGATGAGCGAAAGAGACGGCCATGACGTACACCACAACATCGACAGGGCGCGCTGAGGATCTGTGCAGGCAATATCGGCGCGAGAACGAATTCGACGCCGAGGTCAACGCCGATGAACGGATTGTCGTTCGCGTGGACGAGCTCGCCGCCATTCGGATCTGGGATGAGGCGCTGGTCGAACGTGTACGCCAAGAACTGGAGCGGCGCAATCTCACCGTACCGACGATCGTCATCACGCGCCCAGTGAAGCTATGGACCTTTCTTACTGCGCGGGTTCTGCCCGAGGACCGTCTGACGTCACCGTTCGATCCTCTGTACCGCCACCCGGCCGCCCGGGCGATTCCCGGTTCGCTGATCACCCTTCCGGGTCCGGACGACCCGGTGCGGAGCTGGCTCGTGCGGCCCGCCGGCGCGCAGCGCCCTGAATTCGCGACCCTGCTGGCGATCACGTTGGATGCGGCCCGGAGCCTGCCGCACCGGAGGTGACTTATGGACAGGGTTCTGTTCGTGCCTCATGGGGGGACGCCGTTGACCATTTTCATTGCACACGGCGGCGACACGGCCGCCGTGGACTTGGCGCTGTCGGCCATCGTGGTCGGGAAGGTTCGATGAGCAGCAGCGAGAATGCGTTCGGTCGCGAGGTACGCAGGCTACGGGAGCAGCGCAAGCTTACGGTCGGACAACTCGCCACCCGACTGTCGTACACGCAGCCGTATCTGTCACTGATCGAGCGGGGAGACAGGCCCCCGCCGTCGGCCTTGGCTGCCCATCTCGACGATGTCCTCGAGGCTGATGGCGCGTTGCTCGCGCTCGCTGCGGCCCAGGCGTTGCGGCGTCGCCTCGACACTGCGGCTGACGAATCGACGGAGCTGGCGCGGCTGGCGCGCGAGGAACCGGTCAGCGAGTTGACGCGAGATAAGTTGTTTCGCGAGGTGGCCTCGATCGCGCAGAACTACGTCCACAAGCCTCCGCTGCCACTACTGAACGAGCTGCTGCGCACCCGCACGCGGATCCAGCAGTCTCTGCGGCTCGGCCCCCGCCCGCAGCGGGAGCGTGATCTGTGCCTGCTGGGTGCCGTCACCGTCCAGCTCCTGGCCGAGATCACCGACGATCTCGCAGGCGACACCCGGGCCGCTATGAAGCATGTGGCGGCCGCGGAGTCGCTGGCAGCCGCCGCCGGCCATCCCGGCCTCGAGGCGTGGATCGCGGGGACGAAGGCATTGATCGTCGAATGGTCGCCCACGCCCGCGAAGGCGCTGGGGATCCTGGAAGACGCCACCACCTGGGCACCACCCGGAGACCACCGCATGCGACTGTGGGCGCTGCAAGCGCGATGCGCCGCCCGCGTCGGCGATGCCGCCCTCGCCCGCTCCGCCGCCGCGCGCGCCGTGGCAGCGGCCGAGGAGACCGCGGATGGCGACGAGGTGAGCGCCTTCGGTGGTGCCATGTCCTTTCCTGTGGCCAAGATGGCCTGCTACCTGGGCGGGACGTTCCGTCGGATCGGCGACCACCGCGACGCCGAACACTGGGCACTCGATGCCATCGACCGATACGCCAGCGGCCCGGAGGCGTTGCGCTCCTATGGTGATGAGGGCTTGGCCCGCATCGATGTCGGTCTCGCACGGATAGCCATCGGCGAGTTCGAAGGTGCCGGGGAAGTGCTGACCCCGGTGCTCGAACTTTCCGCCGACCGTCGCATTGCCCCCATCATGGAAGGGATGCATACGATCACCGAAGCACTACAGAGCCACCGACACGCCGACGCCCCGGTCGCGAGGAACCTAGCCGAGGCGATCACCGCCTACACCGCGCGCCCACTGGTCCTACGATGACCGGGCCCTTGGTGGCCCGCGACGTACTCATCATCGCCTGCGAGCGAGCCGGGCTCAATCATGGCGATGCGCAACTGATTCGAGCCCATTCCAACGCCGTCTATCTGCTGCCCGGTGAATCGGCCGTGGTCCGGATCAGCGGCAACGAACATCGCGGCCTGCGGGCGCGGGCCTCGCTCGAGATCACTCGATGGCTGGCCGCCCACGGCGTACCGGTGACCGAGCCGCTGATCGACGAACCGATCGAGGTCGGCGACGCCACGGTCACTATGTGGCGCTATTACCCCCAGGAAGCACGGGGTGAGCCGCCGATGAGAGCTCTCGGCGCCATCCTGGCTCGACTACACGACCTGCCCGAGCCACCGTTCGACCTGCCCGATTACCCGCCGCTGGCCGGATTCCTTGCAACGCTCGCCGAACCGGAGTTCCAACAGGTGCTCACCGCCGACGATCTCAGCTGGCTCGGTGCGCGCGCGCATCACCTGCTCGACCAGTACCGGACTCTCGCCTCCCGCCTCGGCACAGGGCTAATCCATGGCGACCCCTACGCTGGCAACACCCTCTGGGATGGCAGCGATCGCGTCATTCTCGGCGACTGGGACGAGGTCAGCACCGGCCCGAGAGAGCTAGACCTCGTCACCGCCAGCCATGACATACGATTCGGCGCCTCGGAAGAGGAACTCACCGAATTCTTCGACGCCTACGGTGTCGCTCTGAATGACTTTCGCGCCTGGGAAGGCGCCGATATCCTGTTCGCGATGAGGGACCTGCACACCCTTTCCGGCTACATCCGCCGAGCCGCCCGCGCAGACATCCCCGCAGCCCGCGAACTCGAACACCGCCTCTACACCCTGCGAAACCCCACAGACCGCGCACTCTGGCACTCCTTGTAGCAGATAAGGACCGATTTCGCCCCGAACAGGGTGGAGCACGTCACCATTGCGTGAGCCCAGCTGCGGGGCCCCGGCTGCTGTCCATGCTCGCGAAATACTTTCCGGCGCTGACCAGCATTACACGAACTGGACAACTGATTGAATCGTCTGGCCTATTGTCCGGCCCTCTGCGGCGAGCCGAAAATGCTTACGGCATAGGGCATTTCCCCACCGAAATCGGGGAGTGCTTTCCAACCCCAGCAGACCGAGCAACGCCGATTCGACGCGACCCCCGTCGTCCAACGGCGTCGCCTGGTGATGCCCTATGCCCGAAACATAGGGAGGTTTTCCGCATGTACACAGGGCCGTACCTGGTGCTAGTGGGCGAACGGGACCGGCTGGCGGTCCGCGACTGCACTACGTCACCCGACGAGAACCTGACACCCGAGAAGGCACGTCTGACCCAAGTCCTGCACGCCGGACATCGCAACTGCCTTCAAAAGCACGCCCGCGCCGCAACACCGCAGGGCAGCGCCACGGCCACCGAAATCGAAACGACCGCACCGGAATTCACCGATAGTGCGCCTCTGGTGCCGTCCGCTGGCTCCGTGCCGGTGGCCGTGCCGGGTGCAGGACATTCGGATCCGATGTCGGCGAAAACGGCATGACCGTCGCGGTGGCGCAGCAATGGCCTGATGCGGATGTGTTGATGGCAGCGATGCGTGGCGCCCTGCACGGAGATGGAGGTCAGCCCGGTCACCCTGCGCTGCGCGTGGTGTGCGATCTGGCGAGGATCTACCGCGATCATGCGGAGGCCATCCAGCATTGCGGGGCCCCGCCGGTGCTCAACGCACTCGACCAGGTTTGTGAGGACTGGTCGCAAGTAGCCAGCGCCGAACAGCATCTCGTCGATCAGTTCAACCAGGTCGCGGCACAACGATTCGACATCGGGGAATCGAGCCCGGGCTATCTCGCGGCCACCCTCGCGTACTGGACCATCCACGCGAAGTCCGACACCCTCCACCGCTGCAACGCCGCGATCAACGCCTACAACCGGTGGCTTGCGCGCCTGCAGACAGCGCAGTGCACACGGTGACTCCGGTCGCGCAGCTTCTGGTGACGTTCGTGCGTTCGCGCATCTCCGCGCTCGTGCCGCAGAAGGTCGCGTCTCTTGCAGTTCCTTGTCGTCGCCGGAGGCGGGCGCCGTCGGTATCCATCGTCTTCTTTCTCGCCTATCCACCCACGCATCTCGCGATGCCGCCTTGTCGCTCGGCCTTCCGTGCTGCGCGCTCGATCTCTGAAGGAGCTTCCTTGACAGACCCCCAGACACCGGCATCGCTGACGTCCAATCATCAACTGCCCGTGTGCATCTGTACCGATATCGGCTATGACCCGGATGATTTGCTCGCGCTGATCCTCGCGGCCGCAGCGCTGCCGCTACGGCTGGTGGTGACATCGGATGAGTTCGGTGGCGGTCAGCGTGCACGGCTGGCGCGGTATCTGCTCGATCTGTGCGGCCTGACCGATGTCATTGTCGTCGCCGGCGCGGAAATCGAGGGGGCGGAGGCCCGGTGGGTGTGTGACGGGCTGGTGCCCGCCGACTTCCCGCCGGCGGCGAAGTCGGTCACCGGCTCGGTGGTCGAGGCAGTGCGGGTAGTGCTGCACAACAGCCCCCGCGCGGCCTGGATCGGACAGGGCCCGTTCAGCAATCTGGCCTGGCTGCACAAGTGTGCTCCGGAGTTGGCGCGGCGGCTGGTGATCACCCTGATGGGTGGCGGGCCAGCTCATCTGTATCGCGATCCGTCGCGATCCTCGCACAACGCACGCATGGATCCCGCGAGCGCCTGTGCGGTCTGGACCGCGCCGGATCTGGATGTGTCGCTGGTGACGTCGGATGTCACCTTCACCCCTGAGACCGAAATCAGTCGCGATAGCGAGGTGTATCAGCTGCTGGCCGCAGACAGTGCGCCGCGGTGGGCGAGGTTGGTCGCTGACGGTTACGAGCGTTGGTTCTCACGCAAGCGGCCGGGGTCGAAGGCAGCCGATCCGTTGACGGTGACCGCCGCGGCCGGGCTGCCGTTCGTGTCGTTCGACACCGTGCGGGTGGTGATCGAATCGGATGCCCGAATGCACCTGGACCCCCACGGGATTGGGTTGCGAATGTCCACCGATGCCGACTACGCGAGTTTCCGCGACTGGGCGACGATGGTGATCCGGCACATGTTGGACACCGGAATGGGTTACGACCCGACGCTGATCGGGCGTCGGCCGGGGGCACCCGACTCGGCGTCCGCAGCCGCAGTCGCACAGACAGGCAGCTGGTCGTGAACACAGACCGCCAGTGGACCAGCTGCCCGAATCCGGGGCCTCTGCGCACAGTTCGTCCGCGAATGCACCTACTTCCGGCAGTCCGCGCGTGCTGCCCAGTTGTTCCTCCTGCGCCGGACGGTGCCGGCGGCGCAGGCGGCCGACCCCGGAGATGGATAGGTCGCACGCCGATCAACTCCGCTGGGATCCAGCCTCAAGCGGGGGAGGACTACTTGGCGGCGATCGGAAAAGCCCGGTGACGTGCCTTCATGTCCCGCGATCGGTACGTATCCAGCGTGAACGGCGGTCGGCGATGTCGCGGACCACCAAGGAGGAGTCACACAGACAAATGCTTGAGGAAGCGACATTGGACAGCCCGGATGTGTTGGTGGTCGACGACGGGTTTCTGACGGCGACCTGGCCGTACCTGGGTGATCGGCTGCGCAGCGGTCTGGCCGACGGGGGATTCACGGTGATGTGGAAACGCCTGCGCGCTGGCAGGCATCTGCGAGACATACCCGGTATCGCCGAGGTCGCCGCGCTGGTGGTGCTCGGCGTCGAGCCGGAACCGGCGGACATCGCGGCAATGCCGCGGTTGGCCGTCGTCGCAGGCGTAACCGGCACTAGTTTGGCGGTCGCACCGCAGCTGGCGGCACGAAGCATTCCCCACGTCGACGGGGCGCGTGGTCACAGCCATTCGCAAGCGGAAATGGCTATCGCGCTGACGCTTTCGGCGCTGCGGCAGCTGCCGAGCTGGCACATCAAGATGGCGGTGGAAGGCCCACGAGCATGGCCTCTTCCAAGCTGGCAATTCAGCGACCATCCCGGATACGTCAACGGCACCTTGCGCGGCAAACGGGTCAGCGTGATCGGGCTAGATCCGGTGGGGACGCACGTCGCGCACCTGTGCGTCGCCTTCGGCGCGTCGGTGTCGGCGATCGATCCGGACGCCGACGACGTCGAGTTCAGTCCCTGCGGGATCGAGCGCATCGGGCTCGAGCAGGTCGCCCAGGCCACAGACATCCTCGTGGTGGCTTCCGGCTCACGCCGGTCGCATGTGTCGGCTGAGTTGGTCGATCGGCTCACGCTGGGGTCGTTGGTGGTTACAGTCGACGCCGCCGGGATCGATCTGGCGGCGCTGCGGGCCCGGGTCCTGCGTGATGAGCTGATGTGGGCGACCGACGTCTTCGAGACCACACCGGTTGATCTGGACGATCCAATCCTCAGCCGCGACAACGTGATCCACACTCCGGGTGTGGCCGGGCGTACCCGCGACGCCAACTATGGCGTCGCGGATGTGCTGGTGGAGAACGTGATTCGCGCTCTACACGGCGTGCCGCCGTGGCCCTGGGATCGCATCTCGGCCGCCGCTGACACCACGTCGGATGACGCGGCGACAAGGGGCAGGTCGGCTTTTGAGACGGAAGTCGTTTCGCTGACGGAGATCGGTCACGCGATCGGAGCAGGCCGATGGTAGGCGCCGCGGTTCGTGCGGCCCCGGACGCCCAGGGCCCGGGCTTCATGCTCAGCCTGGTTCAGGTGCTGGTGGTGCGCGTGCTCGTCGGTGCCGAGAGTGGTTGCACCGCCGGTGAACTGGCTGCCGCGACAGCGGCTGTCCGCACGATGCCGGTCGCGCCGGCGGTGACGACGCTGGAGGCGCGCGGCCTGGTCCACGGGCACCGACGGTGTACAGGGGCGCGGACGGAGTGGGCGTGGTCGCTGACGGCGCTGGGTCAGCACACCGCCGAGGAAATGGGGGTCGTCGAGGCCTTCGGCGCGATCGTCGAGGTGGGGTATCGGCGACTCATCTCGGCTGGCGAAGACAGGTGAGCACCGGCATGGCAGCGCCGACCCTCACACGGGCTGAGCAGCAGCGGATCACTCGTGACCGCCTACTCCGCACGGCGGGTGAGTTGTTTGTCGCCGAGGGTTTCGACACGACGGCTGTCAATCGGATCGCCACACACGCCGGGTACACCCGCGGTGCGGTCTCCGCGAACTTCACCGGCAAGGCCGAGATGGGTGCGGCGGTGCTCGACGAGCTGTATCGCCACATGACCGAACGCATGCGTATCGTGCGCGTGACAACCGTCGATCACCTGGTCGCTACCGTAACGACTTGGGGATACTTGGCGGCGACCCGACCAGGCTGGATCCAGCTGGAACTGTCACTCACCGCATCTTCGGCGGCCACCAGATCGTTCCCCTTGGCACGGCTTATCACCGCGCTTGGCGGCTGGCTCACCTGCGCAGCCGAGGACATCGGCGTGCAGTCCCACGAGGGCGAAGAGACCGCCTACGTGCTGATGAGCATGCTGGCCGGCCTCGTGGCGCGACATCCTGATCCAGCCCATATCACCACCGCGCTGGTGCGCCAGCGCGTCGAGCTTGTTCTTTTCAAGACCTTCACTTCGCGACAGTTCGATCGTAGGTCGGCGGCCGCAGACAAGAGGCGGCCGTGTTGACGGCGTGCTGGTCGACGCCACGACAGGTCAAAGCGCCTTCGCCGCAGTGCAGCAGCCCATCTCGGCAACGAACCCGCACATGAATGGCAGACGGAGATGAAATCTTGACCGTTACCTGCGCAGCGCAGCAGGGGCTGATCTGCTTGCGCGCCCCCAGGATCGAGAACCAGACCTGTGTGCGGCTACGCGTGCGCGATTCGTGCCTGCACGGGCTGACGCTGCTGGTGGATCCGTTCGGCGCGACGCCCAGCGAACTGAGCACAGACGGATTGGCCGTCGCGGTCGATCCCGCCGACTCCGACGCGACCGCTGGCTATCTTGCCGTACTCGTCTCCGACCGGCCACCGCGCCCGATCAATCCGGGCGAATAGGCCTACGAACACACCACCGCGCCGCTGGTTGCGCAACTGCACGACCGACTGAACTGACGAGACAGACAAGGGGATTCCGAAAATGCCTGCACGTTGGGACGGCTGGACTACCGCCAGCACCGCCCGCAACCCACGCCGGGACCTGCATGAGCATGTGCTTGAACGTGGCTCCGGATGTGAAGTCTGGGACGTTGATGGCCGCTGCCACCTCGACGGCGTCGCCGGCGCCGCGAACACACCCTTCGGGCACGCGCACCCGCGTGTGACCGAGGCGGTCGCCGCGCATCTCAGGCAGCTGGTGCACGTCGATGAGACCTTGGCTGCGCAGCGGCCCGCCGAAGAACTGATCGACGCGCTCGCCGAGCTCACCGGCATGGACGACTTCGTGTTCGTCAACTCCGGATCCGAAGCGGTGGAGGCCTCGATCCGCATCGCCATGGACTACTGGCGCCACCGCGGCCAACCGGAGCGCGACACCATCATCGCCTTCGCACGCGGCTACCACGGCTGCACCGCGCTCACCGCCGGATTGTCCGGGCTGCCCATCCTGCACACCGACTGGGCGACCAAACCCCACGTGCAGCACGTGGAACTGGCGTCGCATCACCATCCAGACCAGCCCGATGCCGCGCGAGCACTGGCAGCCGCGTTCGACGCGGCAATCACCGACGCCGGACCGCAGCGGGTGGCGGCGGTGATCGTCGAGCCGTTCCTCAACGTCGGCGGCGGCATCGTGCTGCCCGACGGGTTCTTGACCGAATTGCGAACAGTCACAAGCGATCACGACTGTCTGATGATCGTAGATGAAGTGTTCACCGGATTCGGACGTAGCGGTAGAGCGTTCGCGATCGAGGAGATGCCCGAGCCCCCGGACATCCTGGCCATCAGCAAGGGCATGACCAACGGCGTTGTCCCGATGGGAGCCACCTGCTTGCGCCGGGGCATCCGCGAGCATTTCGGTGACGAGCCCCTGCGATACGGGCACACCACCTCCGGCCACGGCTTGGGCTGTGTGGCCGCGCTCGCCACCATCGACCTGCTCCGCATCGACGGCCTCACCCAAGCCGCGGCGACCGCCGAATCGTTGGCCACCAAGTGGCTGGCCACCGAGTGGCGCTACCTGCGCGCGGCGGGAGTGGTCGATCTGCGTACCTACGGAGTGGTCGGGGTCGCCCAGTGCGACACGGTCGAGCGGGCCCGAGCCATCGCCGCACGAGCCCGCCGGGAAGGGGTGAGCTCCGGTGGCCTGATCATCGGCTGCAAAGGCCCCGCGCTCATGCTCACACCCGCGCTGAATGTGCCGGAGAGACAGCTAGTCACGATGGTGGCTCGCCTGAAGTTCGCGATCGCAGAGGTCGAGATCGACGGTGGGAGCGTGCTGGCATGAGCACACCTTTCGTTGACCTGACCATCGTGGCGCGCGCGAGCGCGCCCTGGAGTGACGAAGACTTCGACTACATCCCGTGGTGGACCACCGACACCATGAGCAGCGTGCTCGACGACCTGGACACCGAAACCTGGTGCATGCTGTGCGACCTGATTGCCGGCACCGCCGCCACGATCCGGCACGAGTCGCCGCGCACCATTGCCGCGATACTGACAGCGGTGATGGAGGCGCTCTGGATGCGGCAGCCGATCCGCCACACCACCATGCCCGCCGACCGGCAGATTCCTGACCGCTTCGCACCCCTGACCAGACCAGAACCAGACATCCGGGAGCTCAGTCGCATCGGCGCCGCATGGTGCCTCGCACGGCTGGCCGCCTTCACCCGACACCGGCCGTTCCCAAGCCGCGGATGCCACCACCACCGGCTCGATGAGATCGCGGCCGACGCGCGTCGGATCCTCGCCGACGACGACGGCAGCTGGCTCTACACCGGCCCGATGGCCGCCCGGCGACCACGAACGGCCCTTCGCCACAACGGAATTCATCGCCGAGAAGCGGGAGCTATTCCACCGCCACGAGACGACTGCGAATTCGTGACGGAGCCGGGCCGTAATTCGCGCACTGCTGACGGGGCCTTCGAGCGTCCATGGGAAACAGAGCTAGAACTCGCGCAATTCTCTCCGTAAAGAGAGTCGCTACCAAAACTATTGCGAGCCTACCTCGTGTGACTACTTAACACGACGCTCGTACATTTGCGGCTCGAACAATGAAAGAACAGGTGATCCAAGCGCGCTGACTATATGGGCAGCGCGCTCGATGTGAAACGTTCGAGCGGTGCGACGACTTTCCGAATCCGGTTCAGCGGACACGCTGGAACCGGCATTCGCCGTGAATTCACATAATTACGAAATATCAAGGGCTGCAACAACTTTCATCGAAAACTGGCTGACAGACACGGTGGTTGTGTGCCACCATCAATGGCGTCCGAGCTCGACTCGATCGGTTCGAAGGGAGGTGATCGAGATGACTAAGTGGGTTGCGGGCGGAGCCTGATTCATGGGGCCGGGCGGTACCCGGCCGATATTCGATGTCCTGTCGGCGTCCGCGCACTTTTGCTGGGCGCCGACGGGTGCACCGACGAATTCCTTTGCCATTCATCCAGATATCAATCGAGGTTTTCGATGCTTCCGTTCGAATCATTCAGCTACCCTTTTTTCGACCTCAACACTTCTGCGGATCATCGAGCCCTCGTGTCAGCGCACCTGGCGACACCTGGCTCCCCGATCCCGGGTGATCACACACGCGGTCTGCGTGCGCTCTACGTACACATCCCGTTCTGCGACAGCCTGTGCACGTTCTGCCCTTTCGTGAAGTCGGTCGGCACACCGGAGCGCATCACGTCCTACCTGCGGGCCCTGCACATCGAGTTGCAGACCCTCGGCGCGACACCGCGCATGCAGGCATGGGAGATCGACAGCGTCTACATCGGCGGCGGCACGCCGTCGGTGCTGACCACCGAGCAGATCGCCGCGCTCATGGCGGCGATCCGCGCCAACTTCCGCCTCGCCGCGGATGCGGAAATCTCGTTCGAGTTCGAGGTCAAGAGCGTTTCGCCCGAGAAGTTCGCTGCGCTGGCCGAGCTGGGCATCACAAGGGTGTCGTTCGGGGTGCAGTCGTTCGACCCGACGATCCGGGAGATGGTTCACATCACCGCCACCCTGGACCAGGTCTACAACGCGATCGGCTGGGCCGGTGAGCACTTCGCGAACACCAATCTCGACATGATGGTGGGCTTCCCCGGCCAAGACCATGCCCACGCCCGCCGTGACGCGCGCCTGGCCGCGGAGTCCGGTATCGCCAGCGTGTCCACCTACCCTGTGGATTACGTGATGACTCTGCCTGGGTGGCAGGACCGGATCCGGTCCGGTGAGCTGCCCCGGCCCGCGGCGCTCGACGAGCGTTCGCGGATGTTCCACGAAGCCCGCCAGGCGCTGCTGGAGTCGATGGGCGAGCAGAACATGTACTGCTTCGGCCCGAGCGACGCACCCGCGACCAGGTACATGTTCTCGACGTTGTACGGCGGCTACCGCGATGAGGCGGTGGGAGTCGGCGCCGGTGCCTACAGCTTCATCCGCGGCCTGGCCTGGATGAACGACGCCGACGAACGCCTCTACGCGAAGACCTCGGGCTCGGGGCTGCTGCCGATCACCCAGTCCTCGCCCTACCATGCGTACGAGAAGGGATTGGTCTTCTTCCCCAAACGGCTCACCTTCGATATGCGTGACCTGGATGTCCTGGGGTTGGGCGATGTCTACGCCGACCGCATCGAGGGCATCGTCACCGCCGGGCATGCCGAGCTGGTCGGTGACACCCTGCGGCTGACCGAGCCCGGCAAGCTGGTCTACAGCGAGCTGATGGCGCACTTCTTCGCTGACCCGCAGCAGCGGCTCTACCAGCGCATCGTCAACCGGCTCTCGCAGCAGGTCGGCGTCATCGACGACCACGAATGGCAGGCCGGGGCCGATCGCGTGGCCGCGATGGGAGCGAGCAACGCTCTGCCCGGCGCCTCGAGCCGCACCCGCGGTAAGCGTCTTCCGCTGGTCGGGACGCCCCGGTGATGGATGACCCGTACTTCGTCCGGCTCCTGGATGCGCTCACCGCGCCCACAGCCGGGTACACCCGCTCCACCACCCCGGCCGAGTCCGGACTGGACTTCGTCCTCGGCGAAGCCCGATATCCGATGCCCGCCGCCGTATGCCAGGGCCTCAGCGCCCGGCTCGCCGCGATGGATCGAATCTGGTACTCCGATCCGCGTGGGGAAGCCGGCCTGCGCGCGACCTATCTGGGGCACCTGCGGCCAAACGGCGGCACGGTGCTGGTCACGGCTGGCGGCAAGGAAGCGGCTTGTCTGGCTCTGCGGTTCGCCCTGCACCAGCAGGGCGGCGGGCCGGTGCTGGTGCCCTCGCCAGGGTGGGAGCCATACCGGTTCTGGGTCGAGGCGGCCGGTGCCACCACGCTGAGCTACGACCCGGCCTCCGTCGCGGCGGATCCGGGCCGGTTGCGGGCGCTGATCGCCGAATCCGATCCGCGGCCGCGGGTGTTGGTGCTCAACTACCCGCACAACCCGACCGGCACCGAGATTTCTCAGGCGGTGATGGACGAAATCGTCGCCAACGCGACGGTTTTCGGGCTGAATCTGGTCTCCGACGAGGTGTATCGCGTGTTCGGGCAGATGCCGGTGACCGCGGCGCGGGCGCTGGCATTCGACCCGCACCACCACTTCGTCGTCGACTCGGTGTCGAAGTCGCTGGCCTCAGCGGGGCTGCGCGTGGGATTCCTGGTCGCCGACCGCCAGGTGCTCGACGCGCTGACCGCCTTCCGCAGTAGCTACGCCTCGTGCACCAGCATGCTCACCCAACACCTCGCCACCACCCTGCTCACCGATCCGGACGCGAGCGCTTGGCTCACGCAGGTGCGCCAAGCCGTCACCGACGACCGCGCAGCGACCGCCGCCGCGCTGACCGATGCCGGAATCGACGTCGTCTCCCATGGTGGCCTCTACCTGTGGTGCAAGACTCCCGACCCGGCCGCGCTGCCCGCCCGGGAAACAGCGGCACCCGCCCGTGCGCGGGTGACGCCGGGCGCCGGGTTCGGCGCGGCTGATCATTTCCGGGTGTGCACGGCGCGCGCAAACCTCGATCCGATCGCCGCGGCGGCCGCGATCGTCGAGACGCTGAGGAGCTGGTGATGTTCGACCACTTCGCTCCGCCCCCGGTGCCGGCGACCGAACCGCTCGCGACGCTGCTGGATGTGACCCTGCGCGACGGCGGGTTCGAGGTCGACTTCCATTGGCCCGACAATCACTTCGGCATGGTCGCGGCCACCGGCCACGCCACCGGCGTCGACATCGTCGAGCTCGGCTACATCGGCGGCGTGCCGCTGGAGCACAGCGTCGCGCGCGCAGGAGTCGGCGCCTACCTGACCCCGGATCACATCGCCGCCGCTGTCCACGACGGGCTCACCCTGGCCGCGATGGTCCATCCGAGCGCGCTGTCCGAGCCGGTGAACCTCGCACCGTACGCCGAAGCCGGGCTCGCGATGGTCCGGCTCGTCTATCACCCCCGGTGGGCCGAGGCGATCACCGCACTCGCCACCGAGGCTCGCCACCAGGGTCTGATCGTCGCGGTGAATCTCGCGCTCGCGTCGCGCTACACCGCCACCGAACTCGTCGACCACGCGACCAGGATCAGCGAAGATATGGCGCCTGATGTCATCTACGTCGCCGACACCTGCAGCGCACTCACCCCCGAGCAGGTCGGCGACCTCGTAGGGCGGCTGCGGGTTGCCCTCGACAGCGAGATCGGGTTCCACGCCCACGATTTCCTGCACCTGGCCTACGCCAACGCCCTCGCAGCCGCGGCGGCGGGCGCAACCTATCTGGACTGTTCGCTACTCGGACTGGGGCGCGGCGGCGGCAACCTCGCCGCCGAGCCGCTGCTGCTGCGCCACCGGCTCCCCGATGCCGACGCCGGTGCCGGGGCGCTACTGCTGCAGTGCCGGTCCCAGCTCGCCGCGACGACCGGCCGCCGTGCCGGGTCGTTGGTGGCGGCGGTCTGCGCCACACTGAACTTGACTCCGGTCGAGGAGCAAGCGCTGCGCGAGTTCGCCGCCCTCGAGCACGTCGACACCGACACCGCGGCGTTGTGGCTGCTCACCCAGGCTTCGCGGGTGTCCACGCTGCGGCCGCAGGATCTGCGCACCCACTGGCACCAGCACACTCCGATGGTGGGCCGATGAACGCGGCGATCAGCCACCGCGCGAGGAGCCTGGTCGCCTACAGCTACGACGACTTCCCTGTCACGACCGGTCAATTGGACCTGCGCGGCGACAACTCGCCACCGCTGTCACCTGAGTTCGCCCGCCCGATCGCGCTGCCCACCGCCACGGTCGCCTCCTACGGCGAGGTTCGCGGCGAAGTCCGCCTCCGCACAGTCCTCGCCGACCTGTTCGGCGTCCACCGCGACCAGATACTGGTCACCGCGGGCGGCAGCGAAGCGTTGTTACTGGCGCTGACCTGCATCACCGACCACGGACATCTGATCCGGATGCCACGACCAGCCTTCCCCGGGTTCGAGCAGCTGGCCACGATACTCGGGCTGCGCGTGTTGCCCTACGCCGCCGCCGTCGGCGAGGTTCCCCGGCGCGGCACCATGCCTGTCCTGATCTGCACACCACACAACCCGACCGGCCTGATCACCAGCCCTGATGCGCCCGGCCGATCCGGCGGGTGGGTGATCTGGGATCTGTCGCACATGACGACCTCGGGCACCCGGATAGCCGAGTTCACCGCAGAGTTCGGCACCCAGGACATCGCGGTGTTCAGCCTGTCGAAGTTACTGAGACTGCCCGGTGCCCGCGTGGGCTGCCTCATCGCCCGCGACCCGGCTCTGCTCGATGCCGCCGTCCGCGCGAAAACCCATCTGTCGATGTCGACGAGCTGCCTGGCCCAGGACCTCGCGCTGCGCGTCCTGCAGGACCCCACCGCGACACACGAATTGCGCACGCGCACCGAACTGTTCGCCGACCACCGCGCCCGGATACTCGCGGCCGTGGCCGCGTCGTCGTCGCTGAGGGCGGTCGCGGCCGCCGACGGCACCCACATCTACGTGGAGACCGTCGACGGCGCCGATGCCTGGCAACGTCTCGCCGGATACGGAGTCATCGGAATCCCCGGCCACGTGTTCAACGGGACCACACGCGAAGTCCGACTCTGCATCGCCCAGCCGCAGCAGATCATCGACGCCGCGACCAACCGGGTGCGCACACTGTGACCGCCACCGTTGCGGCCCAACAGCATCGGCGGTCAGACCAGGGCCGCATCGAGGATGCGGACCAGCGTTTTCGGGGCGGCGCCGGGTACCAGCTCCCGGAACTGCGCGGCCGCTTCGGTACTGCGGGCCTTGATCGCTTCGTTGATCAGCCAGACGCAAGCCTTGCGGATCGCCGGATCCTTCTCACCCAACAGGGTGTCGAGTTCCGGAACCTCGGTGGGGGAAAGGCCAGCCTTGACCGGCCGGATGAGCGAGACGACGTAGAGGCGGCGCTGCCACACCGACGGCGAGACCGCCAGCCCGTGCAGCTGGTGCAGCAGTGCCGGATCGTCGACCAGGGACATGCCGACGACACCACCGAGCTCGTCGACGCTGAGCCAGTTGTCCAGCAGCAGAGCCCACCGCAGGATCATCGGGGCCGGCATCCGCAGGTCGGTCAGCCGCAGCATCATCGACCCAGCCAGCTCGGCTTCGTGGACGCTGCCGTGCCAGAGAGCATCCGCCGCGCCGAACACCACCACCGGATCCTGGTTGCGGGCGGTGAGTCCTGCGGACTCGAGTCCGGCCTTCACCGCGCCACGCAGCAGCGGGATCCGCACCCCGAGAACGGGTTTGCCGGGACTGCGGGCAGCGACAGTCCCGGCCACATAGTCGGGGTCGGCGTGCTCGCGCAGCCCATCCTCGACATCGGTCACCAGCGACGAGACCCGCCCCGCGGTCACTGCGTCCATCTGTCGACCATACGACCCAGCACCGACAACTTTCGGTAGGAGCGACAATGACGGGCACCGCCCTCGATATGACCGGGCCACGGCCGAACACCGCGAGCCCGGTCTATGCCATCTACGGATCACTCGACCCCCGCGCGCTCACCCTGGCAGCCGCCCGCGAGTCCGGCACGATCTACACCCAGATCCCCACCGACGTGCTGATGGCCCTGGAAACCGGTCAACCCGCGTTGCAGAAGGAAGCACTCACCCGGCTGAGGAGTGAGAACGGCGAACCCCTGATCGGTGCCGTCGGATTCGACGACTGGTGGAACACCGCGCTAGCGGCGCTGAACTCGAACTGGGCACTGGCCAGGGCCCGGACTTTGGTCACCGACAAGGCCCGACTGTATGAGGCGCTGCGTCAGCGCAACGTCGCCGTCGCACCGCACCGCACCGGGTCGCTGTCGACGAGGTTGCTGCGCTTCGCGCTCGACAACCTCGGGCCACGACCGATCCTCAAACCCGCCACCGGAGCCGGGTCACGCGGGGTCTACCGCTACCGCGACGACCTCTCCGTGGAGGACAACCTGGCTCTCTACCAGCAGATCCTGCGCGCCGGACACATCGACACTGCCACCCCGATCATCGCCGCCCAGTACCTCGGCGATCACGACGCGGCGGTGGAAATCAGCGTGGACCTGACGGTGTGCGACAGCCGCATAACCCACGCGGTCGTGCACGAAAAATGCACCGCGACCGCTGTTCCCCCGTTCGTCGACCACGTGATGATCAGTCCACCGACCGACCTGCGTATCGACGCCGAGCTACCGCAACTGCCCCAAGCGCTGGCCGGGATCCTCGCCGCCATCGGTCTCACTGACGCGGCTCTGCACATCGAGCTGCGCCTGCACCTGCGGCGCTGGCACGTCCTCGATATCGGCATCCGGCCCGGATCTGGGCTCGTCGCCCACGCCGCACTGGCACACACCGGCGTGGACCCGCGAATGGTGCACCTGGCCGCCAGCATCGGCCGGCCCCTGGCCCCCGCCGCGGTCAAGCAGGCGCGCGGCACACACACCGCGACCGCCATCGCCTGCTGCTACGTCGCGCCGGACCGGCGTGACGACATCAGGCTGCTGCGCCACAGCGAACTCGCCGACCAGCTCTGCGGATCCGACGACGTTCTCGGTTGGCACCTCAATGCCGCCGAAACCGAGGACGATCTGTATCAGCCCGACGCCGGCATCTCGGTCGGGATCGGCGCGCCCGACATGCCCACCGCGCTGGCGCGGCTACGGTCGCTCGTCGAGCCGTTCGAGTTCACCACCCAGACCAGCGATGACACCGAAACCGTTGTCGCCCAATGAAAGGACACCTGTGCTCACCCTGCACCACCTCGCCCTCACGACCGCCGATCAGGCCAAGGCCGCACCGTTCTACGATGCGGTCCTCGGGATCCTGGGGTACTCCCGCGGCTACACCTCCGAGCGCCTGTGCACCTGGGGCGGGCCGGGCCCGGAGATCCTGCTCTACATCGTCGAAGGCGACGATGCCAGACCCCACACCCACGGCCGTCCCGGTTGGCAGCACGGCGCCTTCCAGGTCGACGATCGCGACACCGTCGACGCCATCCACACCGCCGTCGTCGATGGCGGATGGACCGTGGTCCACGAACCTGCCGAATACCCCGACTACGCGCCCGGCTACTACGCCACCTTCGTCGAGGACCCCGACGGCATCCGCTGGGAATTTGCTTGTATGGAACCGGTCAATGACCACTCTGCCGATGACGGCGGAGCTGTGAAGTCGTAGGCGTCGGTCTGAGTTCTCCCTCCCACGGTCTCTCCCGCCCACAAGCGGGTGAGACCGCAGGTGGTCCGCGGGGTCGACGAAGCGCTTTGACTGTTGTCGCAGTGGGTCATTCGCTGAGTCGTGGTTGCGGTTGCTGTAGTTTGCCTCGATGCCCATGAATGTGTGGTCGGTGCATTTTGTGCTGGCCGATGTTCCCGACCCAGCTCCGCTGCTTGCATTGAACGTGGACCTTTCCGGGCTGGGTACATGGGTGGATGACGTTCCGCCTCGCACCCCGTTCCTGATTTCGCCCCGGTTCGAATACGACGTCCAGTTGAACGAGTTCTTCCGATCGCCGGGGATGCTGGGGGACGCGTGGAACACGCAGGCCGGCTACGCGCGGGATATCGCTGCGTTCCTGACGTTTTTGTGGAGATCCCGGCATCGCAAGGCGTGGCGCGACGCTGACGAGGCCGATCATCTTGCCTACGCCCATTGGCGGCGCCGCGATCCGGGCGGCCCGCGCATCGACGACGCCACTTGGGACCGCGAGGTGTCGGCGCAGAATCGCTTCTTCAAATGGCAGGTCAAGGCACGAACGTTGCCGGAGAATCCGATTCCTCAGCGGGAGGGTAGGACGCCGCCCGCGTTGTTCGGGCGGCGGGGCTCGTCGCGGTCGGGCGGCGAA
>NZ_BDBY01000187.1 GCF_001613225.1 Nocardia pseudovaccinii NBRC 100343 | reverse complement strand
TGCGTGGCTATACGCCGGAGGGCTTGCCGGACAATACGTTTCGCGGACGATGGGCGGCACGCAACGCGACGTTCTGCGATCTGATCGCGCGCACGGGACTGCGACTGTCCGAGCAGGCGGCTCTGACGAGGTTCGACCTGCCGCTGGAGCACGGGCGGGGCGGGTTCCAGCGATTCTGGCTGCCACAGAACATCGCCAAGGGCGGGTCCGCTCGGTGGGTCTATGTTCCCGCGTCGGTGCGCGGCGATCTGCGCTCCTATGCCGACATCGATCGTGCCCAGGTCGTGCAGGACGCACGAACCGCAGGCCGTTACCGAAAGACGCACGCGCCCTTGGTCATCGAGGACCCGGCGCGACCGTTCGTACTCCAGCCCCACGCCGGGGGCGTTCGCAGACTCAGGATCGACCAACTCGACGCGGAGCAACGACGCCACCTACTCGTCGATGGACCGGACGGATTGGAACCGGCGGCGTTCTGGCTGTCGGAGTACGGGATGCCGCTTACGGTCTCCACCTGGAAAGCGATGTTCAAGCAGGGCAACGCCCGGTGTAGGGCGCACAAGTTGACGTTGCACGCCTGCGCCCATCTCCTGCGGCACACCTTCGCCGTGGTCACCCTCGAGCAGCTGCAACGCGGCCACATCGCCGCCCTCGCCGAGAAGACGCCGCCTCAGCGCGCGCACTACGTTCGGATCTTCGGCGACCCGCTGGACTGGGTTCGTCGGCGACTTGGTCACTCCAGCGTGGTCACCACACAGATTTATCTCCACGCGTTGGCGGAGCTGGAGATGGAAACCCGCATGGCGTTGGTCCCCGACGAGTGGGACGACCCGCGCGACACCCGCGCGGACAGCTTCGGCGACGACGTCACCGCGCCGGAGGGGATTGCGTGAGCCCCCGCCACGGACGCGGCAGCACCGGAACCCATCGACCCGCGGCGCTGGCACCACGGGGCTACCAGCCGCCGGAACCGGTCGAGCACACAGCGGGCGGTGTGGCGGTGCGCTTCGATGGAGAAGATGGACGCCACTGGACTTTTCGAGTGAATGAGCTTCCGCTGCCGGGCTGGCACGAGGCTCTCGCGGCGGCACTGCATGCGCGCATCGGACCAGCGGGTCGACGCCGAACGGTTGCCTCGGTGCAGGACATCTGGGTTCGGCTGGTCCGATTCGTCCGTTTCCTCGACGGGTTGCCGGATGCGCCTGCCCGACCCCAGGATCTGGTTGTCGCGCAGGTGATCGCGTTCGAGCAGGCTCGCGCAGCCTCGACGAAGCAGCGATACGTCTGGGCCGATGTTCGCGAGGTCGGCAAGCTCTTATCCGCCGCGCCGCTGAGAAAGCTTGTCGCACAGGAAGTCCTCGACTATGTCGCCAAGCGAACCCCGCTGCTGCTGGAGACCAAGCCCGGCTACTCCGACCGGGAACTGCGCGCGATCACTCGCGCGGCCAGAACCGATGTCGCGAAAATCCGTGACCGTGTCCTGGCCGGGCACGCCCTGGTCGCCCGATACCACCATGCACCGCAGAGCCTGGCCGCGGTCGAGGCCGAGCACGCCGAGCTGCTGGCGCGGATCGAGAGCACAGGCGTCGTTCCCGCTATCGCCAGTCCGGTTCACCTGGCTCCGCGCGCTCGCCTGGAGCTGGCCGAACAGCTGTTTCTGACACTTGCGGATCTCGCTCCGTTGTTGGTCCTGTTGGTCGCGGTGACCGGGTACAACGTCGAGACGATCAAGGAGCTGCCCGCTGAGCACCGCCTTCTCGAAGACCGCGCGGTCGAGCTTCGGGTGATCAAACGCCGACGGGGAGTCCAACGATGGTCGGAAACGGTGACCTGGGAGATCGGGCCGCCTGGACGGGAACTACGGACTCCCGGAGGTCTATACCTGCTCCTGCATCGGATGACCGCGGCCGGGCGGCGGTTCACCGGCAGTCAGGATTTATGGTCGGTCTGGCGCATGGGCAGCAGAGCCGGTGTCAGCGGATGCGAGGAGCACTTCAGCCCGTTCCGCAGAAGTCTCGCCCTGAGCAATCTCTACACGAGTCGATGGGCCGCGCGCCACGGCCTGACCGCCGATCCGGCCGACGCTGACACCGAAGACGCCCCGCCCGCCCTCGCTCTGCCGGTCGAGTTCAACAGGCTCAAGACCAGCATCGATGTTCGGCGCACCAAACAGATGGGTGGACATCTACCCAGCTCGGCCAAGACGAACACCGCCCCGGTGCTGTTCCGCAACTACCTGCGAAACGACCCGACCACCATCGCCTGGGCCCAAGACGTCTTCGGGGAGTCGCTGCTCGACGCCGAACAATCCGCCCTGGCCGCCCACCACCGAGCACTCGAACGCGCTGGCGGCGCCTTGGCGGTGATCTCCGGCCCGGCCGACGCCGATCACCTCGAACAAGCCGGACTCGACGCGACAACCGCGCGACGCAGCGCCGACCGCCAGCTCGACACGGCATGGTCGGCCTGCACCGATCACGACCACCACCCGGCCACCGGCAAGCCTTGCCGCCAGTCGTTCCTGGACTGCTTCCAATGCGGCAACTGCCTGATCACTCGCGACCATCTACCTCGACTCCTGGGCCTGCTGGACGCGTTCACGACACGCCGACAACAACTCTCCGAAGACCAGTGGTGGGCACGCTACGGCAAGGCCTGGGCCGCGATCCGCCACGACGTCGTGACGAAGTTCAGCCCAGCCGAGATCGAACAGGCCGCCGCCGCCAAAACAACTGACGCCATGCTGGACCTCGTCGAAAAGCCTTGGAACCAAACATGAGTCAAACCAATAATGCGGCATCCGCTCCTGGGATACACCCGCTCGACACTGCCCTGGTCCTCAAGCAAAGACCCCTTCGCCCCGGAGCCGTCCTCGAGCACACCTCACGATTCGGCGACGACCAGTGGCACCTACGTCCCGCACTCCTACAACAACACCAACGGGCGCTCGTGTTGAACTTCAACTCCATCCCACACCGCTACCGCATGGTCGTCAAAGAAGTCTGCTACACCATGCTGTCCGGCGATCTTCCCGACGGTGAGCCACGGCCCGAGGTCGCAACAGTGCGAGCCCACTTCACATCCCTGAAGTTGATGCTCACCTGGCTCGATTCGCGCACGCCACCGCCGGGGCGCCCATCCGGACCACGGCTGGCGGACTTGATCGGCGCCGACTTACAAGACTTCCAACGGCATCTGCTGGCCACGGTTCCGTCTTCAGCGCGCCGCCAGGGCATCCGCAGCGCGGTGCGGTACTTCTGGCGTTACCGCGCCTGCCTCACCAGCGACCAGTTGTCGTTTGATCCGCTTCATGTCCAGGACTGGACCGAGCCCGACAGGCGATCATCAGGTGGCCGTGAGAACACCACCGACCGAATCCCCGAAGCGGTCCATGGCCCCCTACTGGCGTGGTCGCTGCGATTCATCAATGACTTCGCCCCTGACATCCTGCGCGCCGATAACGAATGGCGCCGATGCCGCGACCACCACGACACCACCCGCGCCGGTCGCAATGTGGTCAAACACCGGCTCGACGATCTGCTCGCCGACTACATCCGCAACCAGCGTCCGCTGCCCAGTTGGAACGGCCAACCCAACATGGCCCACCTGGCTGACGAAATAGGCGGCCACCACAGTGCGTTGCTGAACTACCACGCCGAGATCGCGGCTGCCGCCGCCATCGTCGGTCTCGCACCGGACACCTGCTACAGAATCGGCATCACCGGCCTGCTCGACGACAAGCCCTGGATACACGGAATATCCGTGCATCCAGGCGACAACAACGGTCTGGGCAAGTTGACTCGCATGCTGATGGCGGCCTGTTATGGCACCATCGCGTTCCTCTCCGGTATGAGGGACTCCGAGATCAAACACCTTCGCCGCGGATGCCTGACCGTCGAGCGAGACGACCAAGGGCGTGTACTTCGTTGGAAAGCAACAAGTTTGGCGTTCAAGGGCGAGCACGAAGCACAAGGCGTTGAAGCGACCTGGGTTATCGGGCAGCCCGCGGCCCGCGCCATCCAGATCCTGGAACGTCTTCACCCGCCCGACACCATGCTGCTGTTCTCCGCGTTGTCCCACCACCCTGGCGGCAACAGCTCCACGGCGGCAGCCGGCACCCGCGCACTCTCCACGGTCACCACAAACCGATATCTCAATGGGCTGATCGGCTGGATCAACGACTACTGCGACACCCACGGACGATCCGACCGAATCCCGATGGTGAACGGACAGCCCTGGCGTCTGACCAGCAGGCAGTATCGTCGCACGCTGGCCTGGTATGTCGCGCGTCGCCCTGGCGGAGTATAGCCGGAGCTATCGCATATCGGCACCTCAGCGTTCAAATGTTCGAAGGATACGCGGGCACCTCTGATTCGGGGTTTCGTGCCGAAGTGGAGTCCGAACAAGCCCTCGCCCGGGGCGAGCACCTATTGGCGATGATCGAGGCGCATGAGCACAAAGACCTCGTAGGCCCCGCCGCAGAGGAAGCCCGCCGCCGCCTCGAGCTGTTCGGTGAACAGGCCGGGTTTCAGGGCAAGGTTATTGTCGACCAACGTCGCCTCGAGCGGCTGATGAAACGCGGCGACCCCGCGGTCTATCCCGACAAATACGTCACATGCGTCCACACCGACGCCACAGCGCTGTGCCGTCAACGTCGCGACACTCGGGCGCAACTTCGCCCCGACCTCGGCAGCTGCCAGCCACTCGCATGCCCGAATGTCGCCCTCACCGCGGACAACCGGACAGCGTTGCGCGCGGAGACTACCCGTCTCGATGCCGAACTCGTCGCCCGGCCTGCATTGCCTCCGCTCATGGCGCGCCTTCTTCAAGGTCGCCGCGACGAGATTGCCATGTTCCTCGCCCGACACCCTCAGGAGCACTCGTGAGCCGCGCAACCGACATTCCCACGCTCGAACAGGCACGCTGCGCCGTCGACAACGCCCTCGGCGACGCACCTCGAAACGGCCATCGGCCAAGCGTTCTCGCTGTCGCCCGCCAGCTCGGCATGTCGAACACCACCTTCCGCCGTCACTTCCCCGACCTCGCCCATGAGATCGGCGAGGCACGACGCGCGCCGCAGCCCCAGCTCTTCAAGCGGTCTCCCGCCGAGGCTGATCAGACTCGGCTCGCTGCCCGCAACGCGAAACTGCGCCGCGACAACCGCCGGCTTCGCGAGCATCTCGGCCTTGCGGTTACAAACATCCGCCATCTCACTCTGACCGTCCATAGGCTTCGCACAGAGCTCGAAGTGGCCAGCAACGTCACCAGAATCGATGGCTCCCGCCGCGCCGACTAACCCGCCGTCACACTCAGGAAACGGTCGATAGTCAGCCCCCGAAACTATGTCTACAAAACTGGGCAGACCCCGTAAGGCAGGTTGCTTGTTCCCGTGCTGCTGGGTGACCTGGACCGACGTAGACCGCGTGCCGAATCCGCGGGGCAAAGTGCTGCCGACCGCTGGCGGCCAGAGCGCCGTGCCATCTGGCTAGGCGAACGTGCCGCACGTGTAGGACGCGGCATGTAGCCGCTAGCGCCCGCGTTCATACGGGCGGTCGGGAGCCGGGATCCGCTGGTAGTCGGTGACGGCGAGGGTCGGGGCCTGGTCGGGGTCGTGCTGGGCGCTGTCGGTCTGTACGACTCCGCGAACCTGTAGCCAGGCGTCGTCCTCGATGGGTTCTGGCATACCGGCCAGGTGTACGAGCACGTAGCGGGCATCGGCGACGCAGCAGGTGATGACCACGCGAGCCAGGTCGGTTTCGGTGGTGGCGGGGTGTTGTTGTTCGAGATCTTTTGGGTGGATGACGAATCCGCTGATCGTGACCTCGCGGCCGTCGAGGGAATGGTTGGAATCCAGCAGTGCCCGGTTGACCAGATCCACGACCGGCAAGTTCGGTGCGGCTTCGGCGGGCAGCGGTGGGAACGGCCACTGTTTCGGTGCCGCCGGAGCCGAATCGCGTGGCACGACCTGGACCGGGGAGCTGGTCACCGCGGCGCTCGCGCCCAGTGCGGGCGGGGCGATGAGCAGCAGGGCGGCGGCGGGGATCAGCAGCAGCCAGTGGGAGCGGCCGCTGCCGTGCTCGTGGGACTCATCCTCGGTGGCGGTGCCGCGGCGGATATCGCGCACGATCGCGACCAGTCCGAGCATCATGAATCCGATGCCGCTGATCAGCAGGAACGGATACAGGCTCGGTTTCACATAGCGCAGGTAGGCGCCGTCGAGCGCGATCCACAACACCGCGGCGCCGATCAGCACCAACAGCAGATTCTGTGTCTCGCGTTTCATCGGGCACCTCCCAGGAAGACGAGTCCGGCGATGGTGCCGCATGTCACGGCCACCACAAAGGTCAACGGCGCGAACCGCATTGCGAACATCCGCCCGAATGTTCCGGCCTGCATGGCGAACAGTTTCACATCGACCGCTGGGCCGACCACCAGGAACACCAGGCGCGGCAGCAGCGGCAGCGCAGACATGCTCGCCGCGACGAACGCGTCCGCCTCCGAACACAACGCCAGCACGATCGCCAAGACCGCCATCACCACGACGGCCATTGCCATCTGACCAGCCAGATGTTCGTACCAGGACGGCGGGACGAGCACATGCAGTGCGGCGGCCGCCGCCGCACCGAGCACGAGAAATGCGCTGGCCTGCAGCAGATCATGGCGTGCGGCCTCGGTGAAGACCTCCCAGCGGGTACGCCCGACCACACAGTGGTCGTGCCCGCCTCCGCGCGCAAGCATCCACGCCGGACGCCCGATCCGCGACCAGATCAGGCCCATCACCACCGCGGTGGCCAGTGAACCGGTGAACCGTGCGGCCACCATGCCCGGTTCGCCGGGGAACGCCACCGCCGTCGCGATCAAGACCACGGGGTTGATCGCGGGTGCCGACAGCATGAACGCCAGGGCGACCGAGCCCGGCGCGCCCTGGTCGGTCAGCCGCCGTGCCACCGGTACGACGCCACACTCACAGCCCGGCAGTGCCATACCGGCCAGACCGGCAACGCCGATTGCCACGGATTCATTACGTGGCAACACTTTTCGCAGCACAGCGGGTGAAACGAAGGCCGCGATCGCGCCACTGACCAGTACGCCGAGCACAAGAAACGGCACCGCTTGGACGAAGACACCCGCGAAGATCGTCACCGCGGTCTGTAACCGCACCGATGCCCCCACCGCGCGCGCCAGCGGAGCCTGCACGACCAGCCCGATGACGATGAGAGCCGCGAGCACGTACGTCGAGGACAGCTTCGTCCGTACCGAGTTCAGCGTGTTCGGTGCGAGCACTGATCCCCCCATCTTGTCAGCGGCGGCCGTCGAATCGGCTCGTAAACCAGCCCTGGTTGATTATGGACCGACTCTGGTCCTGTGTTATCGGGCTCACGATGTTCGCGGCGGCGGTGCTCACCGATTGGCGTCCGTGCGGCACTGCGCGGTAATTTCAGGCTCTGTGGCGCATCGGGGGCAGATGCCGTAGAGGTCGAGGCGGTGGCTGACGTCGCGGTAGCGGTGTTGGCTGGCGATGAGGTCGGCGTGCTGTTCGACAGCGTCGAGGGTGAATTGTTCGGCGCGCCCGCAGATTCGGCACATCAGGTAGTGGTGGTGGCCGCAGCTGTCGCGGATTCGGTACAACAGTTCGCCGTCCTCCGCATGCTGGGTTTCCACGAGTTGTTGGTCGGCGAGTCGATGCAGAATGCGGTAGACGCTGGTCAGCCCGATTCCGATGGTCGAGGTCAGGCGGAGATCGGTGTGCAGTTGCTGGGCACTGCGGAAACGATCGCCTCGGCGCAGTGCGTCGAGCACGACGCGTTGCCGCAGGGTCACACGATGGCGGCGCGCCACTGTGCGCTCAGCTGAGCGACGGTCCGGTTGCGACATAGACGCGGGAACGGTATCGGCGAATTCGGTCGAGGCCTACAGCGGCTGGATAGCTGAGGGCGGCTACGGCGATGATGGTGAAGCTGGCGGGGGCGGCCGGGATCGTATAGGACAGTGTGATACCCGCCCAGACCGCGAGGGTGGCCAGTCCCGCAGACAGCCAGAACGCGCGCCAGGGCTGCCCGGTGAGCCGTGCGGCTGCGGCGGGCGGTGCGGCCAGCAGCCCCAGAACGACTACAGCGCCGACGATTTGGGTGGCCTCGGCGACGGTGGCGCCAACGATCGCGAGAAACAGCGCACCCAGGATTCGGACGGGCACTCCCGCCGCCCCGGCGACCGCCGGGTCCACCGTGGCGAACAGCAGCGGCCGCGCTATAGCGAGCAGCACCATAGTGACACCGACGGCGATGAGGACCGCGGTCGTGGCGGCGCTGGCGCTGATTCCGAAGATACTGCCGAACAAGACGGTGACGTTCGCGGTGCCGTTTCCGGTGCTTCGGTGGGTGGTGTAGTAGGTCAGAAACAGCACACCCAGCCCCAGCATCCAGGCGAAGAACGAACCGATCGCGACATCGTCGCCACCACGCCCGCCCGCTGCTCCGAGCGCGAGTCCAGCGATGACGGTCGCGGCGAAAAGTCCTATCCGCGGATCTATTCCGGCGGCGAGGGCGGCCATGGCTCCGGTGTAGGCGACATGGCCGAGGGCGTCACCGGCGAAGACGGCACCGCGTTGGACGACGAAGTAGCCGACGAGTCCGCACAGGATCGCCACGGCGGTGCCCGCGGTGAGTGCGTGGATGATGAACGGGTGCGACAGCATCGCGGTCACATCGCTCATGGCTGCACCTGTCTGGCGTTCGGCTCCGGCATGCGCGATGCGCGCTGGTACATGATTCGCTGGCTGCGCTCGTATGCGACTGCTCGTTCGAGCGCGCGGTGCGGCTGCGGTACCGGAGCGTGGCGTCTGTGCCAACGCTGCAGCGCGGCTCGGTAGCCCGCGCACAGCAGATAGCAGGCGAAGGCGAAACTGCTGACCCAGAATCCGATCGGATACGGCGAGAAGAACGCGAAACCCATACCGGCCCAGGTGACGACGAGGGCGATCACGATCGAGATGCCGATACCGATACCGGGATGGGAGGTGAGCTGGTGCGCGGCGGCGGCGGGCGCGACGAGTAGCGCGAAGACCAGCAGACTCCCGGTGACCTGGCTGGTGCCGGCCGCGGCGACGCCGAGCAGCAGCAGGAACCCCGTACCCACCAATCGCACCGGAACTGCGTGGGCTGCCGCGGTTTCGGGATCCAGTGAGGCCCACAGCAGTGGCCTGCCCAGCAGCAGGAGCAGCCCCAGACACGGGATTGCGGCCGCGAGTAGCAGGGTGACCTGGTCGTCGGTGACACCGGCGATGGTGCCGAACAGCAGGTTCGTCAGCCCGGAGAGGAATCCTTTGTAGAGGCTGACGAACAGCATGCCCGTGGCCAGTGCGAAGGCTTGCACGGTACCGATGACCGCGGGTTGCTCGCCGACCCCGCGAGATCGGGCCGCCGACGGCAGCGCGGCGATCACCAACGCCGCCCCCATACAGGCGGCGAAATAACCGAATCCGGTGGAGCACCCGAGCCACACGGCCGCCGCGGCACCGGGAAACCCGACCACGGCCAGGGTGTGCCCGGCGAAGCTCTCGCGCCGCAGCACCATCACCCAGCCCACCGCCCCCGCCACAACGGCCACGATAGTGCCCGCGCGAACGGCATTGACCATGAACGGATACGCCATCATCTGGCGCAGATCATGGGCCAGATTCCAGGTCGCGACCGGGTTCATTGCCGCTGTCCCGCAACAGAATCCGCGATATCGTGCACCGCGGGCACATCGGGTTGGCCGACGATCACCATCCGGCCGGTGCTGTCGCGCAGCACTTCGATCGGAATACCGTAGAGCGCGGTCAGCTTCTCGCTGGTGATCACTTCCTCGGGGGCACCGCTCACCGCTGTTCCGCGCGCGACGTACACGAGGCGGTCCAGATACGGCAGGATCGGATTCACGTCGTGGGCGACCAGGACGACCGCGACCTGCTGGGCTCGGCAGATATCGCGTACCAGTGCGCTGATACCGGCTTGGCTCGGCACATCGAGGCTGTCGAGAGGCTCGTCGAGCAGCAGCAGCCGAGGTCGGCGGATCAGGGCCTGCGCGATCAGCAGCCGTTGCTGTTCACCGCCGGAGCACTGCCCGATCGGGCGGTGCGCGTACGCGCTAGCGCCGACCAGTTCGATCACCTCCCGCAGTCGCTGCTGCCTGTCCCGAAACCGTTGGGGTGTGAGCAGTCTGGACAACCATGGGATCGGTGTTCCCCAGCGTGCGCCGTCGAGTCCGAGTCGCACGATGTCGACACCGCGGATGCGCACGCTCGCATCGAAGGCACGCCGCTGCGGCAGATAGCCGATGCGGGTATTGCCTCGCCCGGCGCGGCTGCCCAGCACCTCGACCGTGCCCGCGACCGGCGGTGTGAGGCCGAGCACGACCTTCAACAGGGTGGACTTTCCGGCCCCGTTCGGGCCCAGCACGGCGACGAACTCGCCAGGCTGCACGTCCAAGCAGACATCGGACCAGATTCGTTTTCCACCCACGACCGCGGCGACCCCCCGCAGCCGGATCGCGGCTGCGGGGGGTGTATCGGCGGGGGCCGGCGGGGCCGCGATTTCGTCCATCGCGGCCCCTGTCTTCGTGCTGGTCATCTACTTGCCGGTCGCGGTGTGCAACGCGTCGCGCAGTTGCGTCAACTGGCTAGATTGCCAATCCTGGAACGAGGTGTTCTCCGGGGCAAGGGTTTCGGTCACCGTCGCCACCGCGATCCCTTGTTTCTTGGCCGCGTCGACTTGGCCCGCCACATCGGGGGTGCTGTTTTGGCTGTTGTAGACGTACACCTTGATCGCCTTGCTGGCGATCTGCTGATCGATGGCCGCCTTGTCCGCAGGCGCCGGGTCGGTGCCCTCACTGATCGCCTTCAAGAACGCTGGTGGCGTGATCAGGTTGAGGCCCAACGCATCCGAGAGTGGGGAGAAGATCGATTCACTCGCGCCGACCGCCGTGCCCGCGTACTTGGTCTTGATCTCCGAAATCAGAGAGTGATACTTCGACAGCCCCTCGTCGAGGAACTTCTGCCGCTGCTGATCGAAGTACGCGGCATCGGACGGATCGGCCTTCTTGTAGTCCGCGGTGATCGCGTCCACGACCTTGGCGACCGCATCAGGCGCGTACCACTGGTGCGGGTTACCGTCATCGGCGACGCCGACCAGCTTGCCGACATCCAACACGGTGCGATCCGAATTCGGATTCGCGGCCAGCAGCTTGTCCATCCAGGCGTCGTAGCCGATCCCGTTGGCCAGCACGACTTTTGCCCCGGCAACGGCACGCGCGTCGGCGGGCGTGGCCTCGTAGTCGTGCGGATCGGTGTCGGGGCTGCTGATGATGCTCGTCTGGTGCACCTTGTCACCGCCGAGCTGGGCGGCGATGCTGCCCCAGGCGTTGATCGTCGCCACCACCTCCAGCTTGCCGCCCGACTCTGGCGAATCCGACGACGAACTACACCCCGTCCCCATCGCGACAATCGCAGCCGCACAAACCGCCGCCCCTACCAGACGTGTACTCAAACCCGGACGAGCCATCGTGCATCCCTCATCAGATCTTGAAACTGAAAACCATTGTCGAAAATCTAACACGCATCTCCCCGATGCACGACCCGATGTCCTGTCCCGGCATAGATTTCGGTGTTCAGGGTTAGTTTTCGGGCGTTGTTGTGGAGTTCGGACTTAGTTTTCGGGTTTGGGGGACGTGAGCCCCGGCCCGGAGGGCGAACTGCCTGCCCCTGCGGATCCTGAGTCCGGTGCACAGGGGCGCGCCGACGCCGCCTCGCCCTACTTCACACCCCAGCCCGCACCGGCGACGACAGATCCAACTCCGATGAAACCTGCACGTGTGCATCGACCAGTTATTCACCGGCCGGACCAGGCGAGGGCCAATTGTCTGGAGATTCACCGGTCGCCATGAAGATGGTGCGGCGTCCGACCTGGACGGCATGATCGGCGAATCGCTCGTAATAGCGGCCCAGCAGGGTCAGGTCGACCGCGGCGGTCGTTCCGCCGGTCCAGTCCTCGGCCAGCACCGCGGTCAGCAGATCGTGATGCAGACGATCCATCGTGTCGTCCTGGCCGTCGAGTTGGGCGGCGTCGTGCGGATCCCCGGAACCCAGCACCGCGGCGGCGCTGGTCGCCATGGCGATCGCGGCCGCACCCATGCGGGCCACGACCGGCTGCACCGGTTCCGGGACCGCGTGAGCCGGATGCCGACGCCGGGCAATGCCTGCGATGTGCTCGGCGAGCGTACCCATCCGCACGAGGTCTCCGACGAGCTGGATAGCGGTGACCACCTGCCGCAGCTCACTGGCGACCGGCGCCTGCAAGGCCAGCAGTGTCATCGCGGCATGCTCGCAGTCGTCGCGCATGGTGTCGAGCTCGCGGCAGATGTCGATCGCCTGCTCGGCCAGCTCCACATCAGCGCGCAGCAGTGCGTTCGTGGCGGTGGCGACGGCGGCACGGTCACGCAGACACATCGCCTGCAACCGGTCGGCGAGCTGAACCAGGTTCTCGTGGAAGCGAGTCCGCATCCCTCATCTTCTCCCGCCGCCCAGCACAGACACCAGCGAGCCGTCTCACCACAAGGCCCACGAAGAAGGCGCGCCAGACAATCCGAAATCTAGATCCGAACAGAGGAGGAGTAACGACGGCACGACCGAAACTGCGTCTCGCAGGTCACCAACTGCGAGAACCGAAAAGTTCAACCGAAGCAGACACGTGAAGTCGCCCTTCGACATGCCGCCGGTAGCGCGACATCCAGCAATTCGCCAGCACACACCAGACATGCGCACATAATGATGCGACAAATAGATATTCCCCTCAGTGCCGCAACAGACGAGAGGAACACAATGACAACAGCCGCTCACACCGAACATCCGAGCCACGAACACACCCACGGCCCTGGTTGCGGCCACGTCGCCGTACCCCACGGCGACCATGTCGACTATGTGCACGACGGCCATGTGCATCGCGCCCACGATGGCCACTACGACGAATGCGAACCCCCAACACATCTCGCCCACGACAACCATGACCATGTCCACGGCGAGGGCTGTGGGCATGTCGCCATTCCGCACGGCGACCACGTCGATTACGTGCACGACGGCCATCGCCACGCCGCGCACGCCGACCACTACGACGAACACTGAGTTCGACGACCCGCCAGCGCGACATCGGTCCCGGGCCAACACCGGCTACGCCGCTGACGCGATAAGAGCCACAGTAGATTTCGCCGCGGCGGCCTTGACGACCCGGAATGCCCCGATTCGGGTCAGGGCTCGTGAATCGGCAGCGTCCCGTTCGGATACGCCGGGCGGGACCTGTGGTCGTCGAAGACCTCAGCGGAAATCGCGGTGACCCGCGATGAGTGCGCCCACCATCTCCCGCACCGATGACACGATCAGACAAAACCGAGTACGCGACCTGCGCTTGCGCAGGTCGATCTCGGTGGTTAGCGGCTGGCCGTGACGAGCTGGAATGCAGCGCCGAGCCGCGCGAGGTTGGGCTCGGTGAACCCCGCGTCCTGCAACAGTGCCCGTAGGTCGTCGTCGGAGTACAGGCGCATGCGTCGGGCCACCGGCGGCGGGACGACCGATGCGGGCGGATTCGGCGCGACGGTGTGCACGACGATCCGCGCGCCCGGTGCGAGTACCCGCCGCAGTTCGGTGAGCGCGCGGGGGGCGTCGAGGAAGCAGAAGACGTTTGTCATTGCCGCGCAGGTGAATTGCTCATCGGGCAGGGGTAGCGCCTCGGCTGTCGCCTCGACCACCTCGAGGCGACCCTCGCGCACCGCGGCGGCATTGTTGCCGGTGGTCAGTGCGACCATATCCGCGCTGTGGTCGACGGCGGTCGCGCGACAGCCGGCCTCGAGCGCCCATCCTACGAAGGTGCCTCCGCCGCAGCCGATTTCGAGTAGGTTGTCCGTCGATTGAAGCTCCAATGCGCGCAAGGTGTCGCGAAAGATCTCGTGGTGGGCCTTCATATCCCGCCACCACAAGCGAGCGATTCGCCCTCTGGGACGAGACAGCATGCGGTCTGTCAGTACGTCGGCGATGTTCGGCATCGGCGAGCACTCATCCTTCCTGTTCTGGGCGTAGTCGCCAGAATTGTTTGTGCGCGTGGTTATCTGCGGCTCATGTGGGCGTGTCGGCCCGGATGCGCAGGTCACCGAATACGGTGCTGCGGGCCAGCGGGCGGGCGAGGAAGTCGTGGGGGAAACCGAGTTCCACCGCGGATGCCTGGTGCAACCGCTTCAGGTGGTGGTCATCGAAGGTCACACTCAATGCGCCGAGGTTGTCGTCGAGTTGCCGTGTGGTGCGGGCTCCGAGGATGGGTGCGGTGACGGCGGGGTTGCGCAGCGTCCAGGCCAGTGCGACCTGCGCGGGTGTGTGCCCGAGTTCCTCGGCGACCCGACCGACGACATCGGCGATCGCCAGTCCGCGTTCGGTCAGTGAGTCATTGGCTACCGCGATGCTCTTTCGCGATCCCCCTGTCGCGGTGGCGTCGGCGAGATCGGCGCGGGTGTATTTGCCGGTCAGCACACCACTGGCCAAGGGGGACCAGGGGACTACACCGAGGCCGAGCTCCTGCGCCATGGGAATCAGTTCGCGTTCCCCGGTGCGCTCGATGAGGTTGTATTCGATCTGCAACGCGATCAGCGGTGACCAGCCGCGTAGCTCCACCAACGTTTGCATGCGCGCGATCTGCCACGCGGGGGTATCGGAGATGCCGAGGTAGAGGACTTTGCCCGCACGGACGAGATCATCCATGGCGCGCACGATTTCATCCAGCGGCGTCAGCCCGTCCCACAGGTGTAGATACAGCAGGTCGAGGTAGTCGGTGCGCAGTCGGCGCAGACTCGCCTCGACCGAGGCCACCATGCTCTTGCGGTGATTGCCACCGGAATTCGGATCGGTGAGCCGTCGGATCGCACTGTATTTGGTTGCCAGCACCAGAGTTTCGCGATCGGCAGCGGCGAACTCGCCCAGCCACTCCTCGGCGGTGCCGTTGGTGTACTGATTCGCGGTATCGATGAAGTTGCCGCCGCGTCCGACGTAGGTGTCGAATATCCGGCGGGCCTCGAGCTTGTCCGATCCCCAGCCCCAGTCGGTGCCGAAGGTCATGGTTCCTAGCGATAGCGGCGATACCCGTAGCCCTGACCGCCCGAGCAGGCGATAGCTGTCGAGAGCGTCTGGGCCGCGACGCGTCGTGTCATTCACCAAAGCTGTTCCCTCCTGGCAGTGTCGGCCGAACAATCAGTCGCGACCCCAGCCTTCCCATCACTGGCGCTACCTCGCGTGGCCGCCGACCGCCAATGATTGATATTGATAATCATTATCGTTAACGTAGCGGTATCGGGTTGGTCGAGCAAGGGCTGGAGATTGTGACAGCAGCAGACGAGGTCCGACGGTGTGTCGGCACGGTACTCAAAGTGCAACCGCGGGAATTGGTTTCGACTCGAAGGTTGCAGGAACTGGGGATGGACTCGTTCCTGGCGGTCCGGCTACATCTGCGGCTCGCGGAGCGGATCGGGGTGCGGGTTCCGCTGGAGTTGTTCGTCGGCGCCACCCTCGAATCGTTGACCGCAGAGGTCGAGCAGCGGGGTGCGACAGCGGCGGAGGCCGGGTCGGCGGCCGAATCATCGGTCGGCACGGCTGAACACGCGCCCGCATCGAGCCGGGCGGATGAAGAGGAGCTCACCCCGATCCAGGCCTCGTACTGGGTCGGACGGGAAGCCGATATGCCGTTGGGTGGGGTGGCCACCTTCTATTACTTCGAATTCGAGCGCGACGTGGCGCGATTCGTCGCGGCGGATCCGGTGGCGGAGGTGCGAGCACTCGAACTCGCGTGGAATCGGCTGGTCGATCACCACGAGATGCTGCGCGCGACCATCACCGATGACGGCACCCAACGCGTCCAACCGCCGGGTCCGCGGTACCGCATCGAGGTAACCGATCTGCGTATGCGCCCCGACGAGGTCGAGTCCACCCTGAATGTGTTGCGCCGGGAGCGGTCACATCAGGTTCGCGACACCACCGTGTGGCCGCTGTTCGATATCCACGCCGTGCTGCTCCCCGAGGGGAACCTGCGACTGCTGGTGGGATTCGACATCATCGTGCTGGATATGGCGAGCTGGAATCTGCTGATGCGTCAGTGGGGCGAGCTCGTCGCGGACCCCACCGCAACGCTCGCCCCGGCGGCTTCGTTTCTGCGGTTGCTGCGCGAGCGCAAGCAGTCCGATGGGCAACGCCGCGAACAGGACCGCGAATACTGGCAGGCGCGTGCGGCGACGCTTCCGTCCGGCCCCCGACTGCCGTATGCCGTGGCACCCGAGCAGGTGCGTCGACCCAGATTCGCACGGCACGGCGCCGAACTCGATTCTCAGAAATGGTCGGCGCTGACCACGCGGGCGGCGGCGCGCGGGCTGAGCCCGACGGCGGTATTGCTCGCGGCGTTCGGATTGACACTGTCGCGTTGGGGCGCAACGGATCCGTTCTGTCTCAACGCCACGCTCTTCGATCGCCCCGATACGGCCGACCATCTGGATGTGGTCGGCGACTTCACTACCACCGCCCTGGTCGAACTGCCCGCAGCCGCACTGGGCGCCTGGGCGGGCTTCGCTGAATTCGCCGCGCAGGTCAACACCCGGTTCTGGGCCGATCTGGAGCATCGCTCCTATAGCGGCGTCGAAGTGCAGCGCACCCAGGCCGGTGAGCTCACGCCACGCTATCCGGTCGTGTTCACCAGCGGTGTCGGCCTCGGCGGAGCGCGCGGCGCGGCGGCGGGCTGGCTCGGTGCCGAGGTGTTCGGCGTCTCACAGACCCCGCAGGTTGTGCTCGACCATATCGTTTGGGACGAGGCCGGTGGTTTACGGATCGCCTGGGATGCGGTGACGGAGGTGTTGCCGAGCGAATTCGTCGGGCAGATGCTGGCGGCGTACGTGCGCTTGCTACACAAGCTGGCCGATAGCGACAGTGCTTGGGACAGCGTCGATCTCGGGTGGAATCCTTACTTCGAGACGATGGAGTCCGGGCCCGATCCGGCCACGGCACCGCTGCTCACCGATCCCCAGCACGCGATCACGCTGACTCAACCGGACGCACCGGCGATCTTGGGTCCGGCCGGTGCCACGACCCATGCCGAACTGCTGGCGAGATCCCAGGCCCTCGCCGCCCACTTGGTCTCCGCCGGTGTCGGTTCCGGCGACCGGGTAGCGGTCGTACTGCCGAAGTCGGCCGGACAGATCGTCGCGGTGTACGCCGTCCTGTGGGCCGGTGCGACCTTCGTACCGATCGAGCCGGAGTGGCCCGAGGCACGCATCGCGTCAGTGTGCGAGCGCGCCGAGCTCACCCACGCAGTGGTGACCGCGCAGACACGGGACCGATTGCCGCACAACGTCATCGGGCATCGCATCGATAAGGACGCCGGCGGTACCGTGGCCGTCGATCCGGATCGTGGTGAACCGGACGAGCTGGCCTACATCATCTTCACCTCGGGTTCGACCGGTACGCCCAAGGGTGTGGCGATCGAACATCGCGCCGCGCGGGTAACCATCGACGACATCAATCACCGGTTCGGCATCGGTTCGAATGATCGGGTGCTGGCGTTGTCGGCGTTGAGTTTCGATCTGTCCATCTACGACATGTTCGGTGTGCTCGGTGTCGGTGGCGCGCTCGTCATGCCCGAGGCGGGCCGGCAGCGCGATCCCGGGCACTGGTGTGACCTGATCGCCGAACATCAGGTGACGGTGTGGAATACCGCGCCCGCGGTCGCGGAAATGCTGGTCGAATACGCCGAGGCCGATCCCGCCGCGGCTGCCCAGCTGCGCTCTTTGCGGCTGATGCTGCTCTCCGGTGACTGGATACCGATCTCCCTGCCCGACCGCCTGCGTGCGCTCGTTCCCGGGCTGCGGGTGATCAGTCTCGGCGGCGCGACCGAGGCCGCGATCTGGTCGATCCACTACCCCATCGACCAGGTTGCACCGGAGTGGACGAGCATTCCCTACGGTCGCGCGCTGCGCGATCAGTTCTTCCTGATCCTGGACGAGGACGGTCGACCGTGCCCGGTCGGGGTGCCCGGCGAGCTGAATATCGGTGGCGCCGGTCTGGCGCGCGGCTATGTCGGTGACCCGGAACAGACCGAACGTCGATTCGTGTGGAATCAACACCTCGGCGAACGCCTGTACCGCACCGGAGATCTGGGGCGATGGCGACCCGACGGTACGATCGAATTCCTCGGCCGAGTGGACCGCCAGGTCAAGATCCGCGGCCATCGGATCGAGCTGGGCGAGATCGAATCGGTCCTCACCCGCCATCCCGGCGTGCGCCGCTGCGTCGCCGCGGTGCTGCCCGGGGCCGACGACCGGGCGCGGCTGGTCGGCTATCTCGTTGCCGGGGCCACACTTCCGGAGTCGGATGAATTGGCCGCCTACGCTGCCCGGCACCTGCCGCAGTACATGGTGCCGTCGCGGTGGGTGCCGCTCGACTCGATCCCACTGACACCGAACGGCAAGGTCGATACCTCACGACTACCGAACCCCTTCCGCCGCAATGGAATCGCCACCTCCGAGACCAATAGGTCAGCCGCCGACGATCTGCTGCGCGCGGTGGATGCCGGATGGCTGGTCGAGGCCGCGCGACAGGCGCGCAGCCGCGGTTTGACGCTCACGATGCGGCTGGAGCCGGGTGAGCTCGACAGCGGTGCGGCTCACTCGACGGCCATCGAGTGGACACACCAGCTGCGTGGTGCGGCTGCCACGCATGACGTGTTGGTCTCCGAAATAGCCGCTACCGCACCTCTGGTCGAGTTCATGCTGAGCTTCGATGAACCCGCAGGCGATGAGCCGGTGGCACCCGCCGATATCGAACAGGCCGTCACCGCGGTCTTCACCGAACTCCTCGGACCGGGGGTAGCGCCGACGACACCCTTCTACGACCTGGGCGCGACGTCGTTGACCCTGGTCCGGGCACACCGCCGGCTGCGACGGCTGGCACCAGAACTGACCGTGCCGGATCTGTTCCGGCACGGTTCGGTCCGCCGCCTCGCCGTCTGGATCGCCCAGCAGAGCAACGGATCCGACGCCGATCACCGAGACGAATCACTGCGGGCCGCACCGAATCTCACCGACGCCGCCGAACGCGGCAAGCGGCGGCGCGCCCATCGATCGAAAGCGAGGCAGGCATCGCATGCCGCTCACTGATGTCGTAGCGCAGCTGCAAACCATCCTGCGCCGCCGGGACGACCGCAGACAAAGCTTCACCGCCCACACCGAGCACCGGCCGGGCACGGCCACCGAGGTGAGCGTCCGAATCAACGGACACGCGCTGGTGGTAGACGAACCCGTCGCGGCGGGTGGCGGTAACGCGGGCCCGGACCCGATCGGACTCGCGCTCGCCGCCCTCGGCACCTGCCAGATCGTCACCTACCGCTTCCACGCGGCCCGCCTGGGAATCGAAATCGACTCACTCACCGTCGATATCAGCGCCCAGTTGGATATGGGCCCGGTATTCGGCATCGACACGACGCCACAGGTCGGCGCGATCCAGCTGCGAGCGCGGGTCAGCGGCCCGAGCGCGCCGGGGCGCTACCGAGAACTTCAACACCTCGTCGATCAATCCTGCCCGGTCCTGGCGATCGCGCGCGGAAAGACCCCGGTGCATTCGGAATTGGAGATCGCCTGATGACCAATAGTGACCTCGACGCCATCGCGATCGTCGGCATGGCCTGCCGCTTCCCCGGCGCCCCCGACCTCGCTGCCTACTGGGATCTGCTCGCCTCGGGCCGGGAGGGATTGAGCCGATTCAGCGACACCGAACTGGCCGAGCGCGGCGTACCGGCCGAGCTGCGCGCACACCGCAACTACGTGCCAGTTGGCGGGCTCATCGATGACCAGGATCGCTTCGACCCGGACCACTTCGGTTTCACCGCCGGTGAAGCCGAACTGCTCGACCCCCAGCTGCGCCTGCTGCTGGAGTGCTCGTGGAACGCCCTCGGCGACGCCGGCCATGCCGGTGGGGCGGGACTCGGCGCGGTCGGCGTCTTCACCGGCGCCTCGCACAGCGATTACCTCGCCGACAACCTCGCTCGCTATCGACACACCGCCCACCTCGACCCGCTCGGGTATCTGCAGGCGACGATGGGTTCGATCACCGACTACTTCCCGCAGCAGATCGCCTACCGGCTGGATCTGACCGGACCGGTGATGGCGGTGCAGGCCACCTGCGCCACCTCGCTGGTCGCCGTGCACACAGCCGCCCAGTCATTGGGCAACGGTGAGTGCGATGCCGCACTCGCGGGCGGTGTTTCGCTCATTGTGCCGCAAGGGCACGGCTACCTGCACGTACCGGACGCCATCTTCGCCGCCGACGGGCACACCCGAGCCTTCGGGGCCGAGGCGTCGGGCATGGTGCACAGCCAAGGCGTCGGCATTGTGCTGTTGCGTCGGCTGGAAGACGCCATGGCCGACGGTGATCCGATCTACGCGGTGCTGCGCGGCAGCGCGGTGAACCACGACGGCGCGGGGAAGGCGGGATTCACCGCGCCATCGGCGACCGGACAGGCTCGGGTCGTCGCCGAGGCGCTGGCCGCCGCCGATGTCGAACCCGACGAGGTCGGTCTCATCGAGGCACACGGCACCGCGACAGCTTTGGGTGATCAGATCGAATTGGCAGCGCTGGCAGCGGTCTTCGGCGACCGCGCCGCGCCGGAGCCGATCGCGATCGGTTCGGTGAAAAGCAATATCGGGCACACCAATACGGCCGCGGGCATCGCCGCGTTCATCAAGACCACCCTGGCGCTGCACCACGGCCGCATACCGGCGACGCTGCACGCCGACCCGGCCCATCCCGAACTCGCCCGCCACCGCGGACTTTTCGCGGTGGTGAACCACACCACGGACTGGCGCCAGGGCACCAGAATCGCCGGGGTCAGTTCGTTCGGAATCGGCGGGACGAACTGCCACATCGTGCTGGAGCAAGCCCCCACCGATACACCGCAGTCGGATCCGGACGACCGAGCCCAGTTGCTGCTGTTCTCCGGGCACAGTGAACAGAGCTGCCGCGCGCAACTCGACCTCGCCGCAGCGCATATCGATGCCGACAGCCGCGCCGACTACGCCTACACGCAGCTACGCGGCCGTCACACCGACGGCGGGTGGCGATCGGCGGCGATTCTGACCGAACACGGGCCGCAGCAGGTGGCCTCCCAGCGGCCACCAGTACAGCGGCCGCACATTGTCTTCGCGTTTCCCGGTGCGGGGGCACAGTTTTCGGGAATGGGTTCGGGGCTTCACCGCGATGAACCCGTTTTCGCCGACACGATCGACAAATGCGCGGATGCCCTGCGACCGCTGCTCGACTTCGATATCCGTGACATCGTCAGCGGGCGGGCACCCCAGAGTTCCGTCGACGACGTGCGCTATGGCCAGCCCGCATTGTTCGCGGTTTCGCTGGCGACCGCGATGACGTTGCGCGAGTTCGGCATCGCACCCGACGGTGTGCTCGGGCACAGCCTCGGCGAATACGCGGCCGCGGTCGTGGCCGGAATGATGGATCTCGCCGATGCGGCACGGCTGGCCGCGGTGCGTTCCCTCGCCTTGGCCGAGGCCGCGCCGGGTGGGATGCTCGCGGTGGAGCTCAGCGAAACCGAGCTCGGCGACCTGCTCGCCGATCATCCGGACCTGACCATTGCCGCGATCAACGCGCCCGACGCATGTGTCGTCTCCGGTCCCGCCGCGGCGCTCGGCGATCTCACCACCGTGCTGAACCGCAGTGGGATTCGATCCGCCGAGCTGCGGATCGATGCCGCACTGCACTCCCCGGCTGTGGCGGACGCGGTCGCGGCGGTACGCGAGGCGGCGACGACGGTGCCGACACGGCCCGCCGCGATACCGCTCTACAGCACACTCACCGGGCAGACGACGCGCACCGTCGACGCCGAGCACTGGGCGCGGCATCTGCGTGAACCCGTGCGTTTCGCGGCGGCCGTCCAGGCTGCCGCCGGTGCGCAACCCACCGTGATCGTTCAGGTCGGACCCGGGAATGCGTTGGCGGCGTTGGCGCGGCGCAATGCTCCGGCGGGATTGGTCGCCACGCTGAGCACGTTGGCAGATGCCGACGAAGCGGCCGAGACTTCATCGCCTGATCGGGCCGCGCTCTTGGCCGCGGTCGGCCAATTGTGGTGCGCCGGAGCCGCTCTCCGACCAGAGGCACTGCACAGCCGTCGGCGGCGAGTGCGCCTGCCCGGGTTCCCGTTCCAGCGGCGCAGGGCCTGGATCGACCCGCCCCAAGCACCTGCCTCGGTATCGAATTCCGCCACGAACAATGGGCATTCGGCTGCACTGCTTGAAAGCAGCGCCGCACCGTCCCAAGCTCGAGGCCACGATCCCACGCATCCCGGCAAAGACCGGGATACCTTGGCAGACAATGCCATTCATCTCGGTGACCTGGCGCGATCCGGAGTGACTCGGCTTCATCGAGATAACCCGATCGAATTCACCACCGCCGACGAGCAACTGGTTGCGGCGCTGTGGGGCGAACTGCTCGGTGCCCCGGTGACCGCCGCCGATGCCGACTTCTTCGCCCTCGGCGGAACCTCGATGCTGGCCACGCGCATGCTCGAACAGCTCAACGACCAGCAGCAGGCCGATATCAGACTGCGCGAACTGCTGGCGCAGCCGACCGTAGCCACTTTCGCGAAACTCCTGTCGTCGCGACGGACATCCTCGACGGAATCGGTGGCACCCACCCCTGAAATCATCGAAGACACTGCCGCCGAGCCATTCCCACTCACCCGCGTCCAGCACGCCTACTGGGTCGGCCGTTCAGGTGCCTTCGGCCTCAGCGACGTGTCCTGTCACATCTATCTCGAATACGACTGCACCGACCTCGATCTCGACCGCTACCAGCAGGCCTGGCATCGGCTGATCGCACGCCACGACATGTTGCGCGCGGTCATCACCGAGGACGGCCGCAACCGGGTGCTCGACACGGTCCCCGACTATCGGATCCGCCGCCACGACCTCACCGATCTACCCGCCGCCGAGCGCGAGGACACCCTCGCCGACCTGCGCAGGCAGCTATCACATCGGGTACACCGCCCGGATCGCTGGCCGCTGTTCGACGTGCGCGCAGCAACGATCGACGACACCACGACCCGCGTGTTCCTGGGAATCGACGCCCTGATCTGCGATGCGGGCAGCTTCCTGGTCCTGGATCGCGATCTGCGCCACTTCTACGACGACCCCACGACAACCCTGCCCCCGGTGCGGACCCGATTCGCCGATTACGTCGCCCACACCGCGACCCGCCTCGACACGCCCACGCGCCGCCGCGCGGTGGCCTACTGGCAGCAGCGAATGGACCTGATCCCCGGCCCGCCCGCACTCCCGACCCGCACCCGCACCCAGACCCGGCCCTGGTTCGCCCGCCGCTCCGGCCAACTCGACGCCACCGAGTGGACCTCGCTGCGCCGGATTTCCGCCGAGCACGGCGTGACACCGTCGGCGGTCCTGCTCACCGCCTACGCCGATGTACTCGCGGCCTGGTCCGGCGACGAGCGGTTCGCGGTCATGTTGACGCTGATCGACCGGCCGTCCGCGCTGCCCGGAATCGAAGACGTGATCGGCGATTTCACCACGCTGCTCGCACACGAGGTCGAGCGGACCGGTGCCGAATCGTTCGCCGACCGGGTGAAACGCACCCAGCAGCGACTGTTCGACGATATCGATCACCGCGACTACTCCGCGCTGGAACTGCTCGCCGAGCTGTCCACCAGATTCGGTGAGCGGCAACTGCTTCCGGTGGTCTTCACCAGCGCACTCGATGTCGCCGAGTTGGTCGGCGCGGATCCGGACCTGGAATGGGCCGGACCGATGGTGCACGGCGTCAGCCAGACACCACAGGTCTGGCTCGACCATCAGGCGTTCACGCACGCGGGTGCACTGCAATTGCAATGGGACGTCCTGGAAACCGTGCTCGATCCAGATGCCGCCGATACCGCCTTCGCCGCCTACCTGGCCTGGCTGCGCCAGCTCGTCGCGGATCCGAGCATCTGGACCACAGCCGATGCCGGGCCGCGCCTGACCAGTCCGGGCGCGGATGTAGCGGCCACCATCGAGGCGATCTGGACCCAGGTGCTCGGCCTCGAAACAGACACTGTCCGTGCCGATTCCACCTTCGTCGGACTCGGCGGTGATTCGGTGCTAGCGGTGCGGATGGCCACCATGGTGCGCGGGCGCCTCGGTGTCGCGGTCCCGGTAGTCGATCTCGTCGGCGATCTGACCTTCGACCAGTTGGTAGCCTTCATCGCCGAACGCCGCGCCGATACCCCCGCCGCGGCGAGCGTCGAACTGGTGCACCAGGACGACCCCACCGCCGCATTCGGGCTCACCCCACTGCAGCAGGCGTATTGGGTCGGTCAACAGCATGGTTGGGCGCTCAGCTACGACTCCGCCCACAACTATGTCGATTTCCGGCTCTCCGGCATCGACCCGACCGAGGTCGAATCCGCGGTCCGCAGCCAGATCCGCCGTCAACCGATGCTGCGCGCGATATTCCTGCCCGACGGCACCCAGCAGGTGCTCGACGAAACAGATCCGCGGCTGACAGTACTGCCGATCACCGCTCTCGATCGGCGGGGCGCCGAGGTCGGTGCTATCGACGCATTGCTGGCCCAGACCCGCGCCGAGATGCAGCGCAGCGGGCCCGCGATGGACCCATGGCCGTTCCGGATCACCGCGATCCGACTACCTGGCGACGAACTCAGCCTGCATATCGTGTGCAGCCTGCTGGTCGCCGACGGCTGGTCAGTGCAGCTGATGTTCACCGAACTGTTCACCTATCTCGACGAGCCGAATACGGTGCTACCGCCGCTGACCGCGCACTTCGGCGACTACGTCGAAACCATCAACCGGCAACGACAACAACCGGAATGGCAGGCCCAACGCGATTGGTGGTGGGACCGGCTCGACGAATTACCCACCGCGCCGAACCTTCCCCTAGCCACTCCGTTCGATCAAGTGCGCCCGGACACCCTGGTCCGGCGCGAACTGCGGGTGTCGGGCATGCAGATGACGGCCCTGCGCACCCGCTGCACCGAGTACGGCATCACCCCCACCGCAGCCTTCGCCACCTGCTACGCGATCGCGCTGGCCAGGCTGGCCGGGCACCGCCGGTTCCTGCTCAACGTGCTCTATCTCAACCGCCTGCACCTGCCCGCGGATCTCGATCACGCGATCGGCCCGTACGCCGCAACGGTGCTGCTCGATGTCGATCTGCCCGCACCGGCACCGTTCATCGATGCGGCCCGGCGCATGCAGGACGCCACCGCGGCAATGCTCGACCACGGACAGGTCAGCGGGGTGGAGATCGTGCGCGAACTCGGTCGCCGTCGCCGCGATACCGCACCGCAGGCACCGGTCGTGTTCCACAGCACCCTCGGACTGCATCCACCCGGCGGCACGCCGCAGACCGTGCGGGTCAGCGAGTTCTATCAGCGTGTGCGCACCCCGCAGGTGGCCTTGGATATGCAGGTCTTCCAATGGGATTGGGACGACTCGGTGGTGGTGAACCTGGACGCCGTCGCCGAATTGTTCTCCCCCGGCGTGCTCGACACGTTGTTCGCCGATATTCGCGCCCAGATCGCCGCGCTCATCGAAGCGCCCGAAACCTGGACGGCCACAGTCGAATTGCCCGCTGCCGAACGCAGCGCCACCGCCGCCGCGACGACCGGACGGGCCGCCGCCAGCGGTCCGCTCGGCACCGACGCCGAACACGCGGTCGCGGCGCTGTGGGCACGGATGCTCGATATCGAACCCGACGACGCCCGATTCGACCGGGCGACGGATTTCTTTGCCATCGGCGGGGATTCGGTCCTGGCCATCCGCATGCTGAATCGGCTGCGCGGCGAACTCGGACTGGTCGTCACACCCCGAGCATTCTTGGCCGATCCCACGCTCGCCGCGACCGCTGCCGCGGCCGAGGTCCAACAGGTCGCCGCAGCGTATGACGATTGCGCGGTCACGCTGCGCGACGGCACCGGAAATCCGGTGTTCCTGCTGCATCCCACCGGGGGGGATGTGCTGTGCTACACCGAATTGGCACGCAAGCTCAGCACTGATCGCCGCGTCATCGGCATCCAGGATCCGGCGCTGGCAGGTGCACGGGGACCGGAGAGCGTCGCGGAGCTGGCTCGGATTTACGAAGGGGTGCTGCGCACCCAGCAGCCCACCGGGCCCTACAGCCTCGGTGGCTGGTCGATGGGCGGCATCCTCGCGCACGAAGTCGCACGCCGCCTGCAAGATTCCGGCGAAACCGTCGCCGTGCTGGCCTTGATCGACGCCAATATCGCCGACCGCATCCGCCCCACCAACGCTGGCGAATTCTGGTCGCGGTATCTCGGTTCGCTGGAAGCGTTCCTGGATATCGACCTCGACTCGGCCTCGCTCGATACCGAATTGCCCGAACAGCAACTGCGCGAGGCGATAACACGACGCCTGACCGCGGCCGGTCTCGCGGGACGCGATCGCGCGACCCGGCAATTGCGCGAGACGACCTTCGAACGACACCTGCGCGCCCTCGGCGCACACAGCACCGGATTCCTCGACAACGACGGACTGGAAACGCTCATCGTGCGTGCGGAGTTGCCCGCGCCGCGCAATTCCGGGGTCGGGATGGGGGTCGACGATTGCCGGGATCTGCCGGATCTGGGCTGGCGGGACTACACCGACGGCACGATCATCACGCATACGGTCGCGGCGCACCACTATTCGCTCCTGCACGAACCCACCGTCGATGCCGTCGCGCGGCTGGTATCGCAGGCATTGGAACGCGCGGGGACGAAGGTTGGGCAGCGCCATGGCTGACCCTGGTCACGACTCCTACGCGGCGGCTGCCGAGTTCTACGACCTGATGGCGACACCGTATGTCGCACAGGTCGAACCGGCGCTCACCGCACTGCTCGACGACGTCGACACCGTGCTCGGCCCGATCGTCGATATCGGCGCGGGCACCGGACTGTCCACCGTCATGATCGCCGACGCACTGCCCGAGACGAAACTCGTCGCGGTCGAACCGGCGTCCGCGATGCGAGCTGTGCTGATGTCTCGGCTGGCCGCCCGCAAGGATCTGCGCGAGCGGATCACGGTGCTGCCGCAGGGATTTCTCGACACCGGACTACCGAGCAAATGTGCGGCGGTCGTCGCCCTTGGCGTGATCGGGCATTTCGATGCCGCCGCGCGACCGAAGGTGTGGTCGACGATCGCCTCCGCCCTGGCCCCCGGGGCCAGCGCGGTGGTGGAGGTACAGCGGCCGGGGCGCGTGACGGCGGTGTCCGAGCGCCGCTACACCCGCACCCACGCCGGTGAGCTGCGCTACGAGGGCTGGAGTACGGCGCAGGTTATCGACACTGAATCCCTGGTCTGGCGCATGACCTACCGCGTCTATCGCGACCAACTCCTGCTGCAGGAGACCGTCGCCGAACATCTCGTCTGGCCCGCCGACTCGGATCGGCTCGCGGCGGAAGCACACGTCGCGGGCCTCTGTCTCACCTCGGCCGACAACGAGACCGGACTGCTGCGATTCGTCAAGGAAAGGCAGGAACAATGACCGTGGACCATGGCATCCACAGCCTGGGTGTCGAGGCGGTGCTCGCCGCCGTCGAAGACCTGGTGCCCGCACTGCGCGAACGCGCCGCGCAGACCGAGGACGCCCGCCGCATTCCTGCGAAATCCATGACGGAACTGCAGGAATCGGGTTTGTTCAAGCTGCTGCAACCGAAGCGCTACGGTGGCTACGAAACCGATCCGGTCACCTTCTACACCGCGGTGGCGCGGCTGGCCAGCGCTTGCGGCTCCACCGGCTGGGTGGCGTCCGTACTCGGCGTACCGCCATGGAATGTCGCGCTTTTCGACGTCAGCGCCCAAGACGAGGTGTGGGGTGAAGATCGCGACACCCGTATCTGCTCCTCATACGCCCTCACCGGCACCGCGACTCCAGTCGAGGGTGGCTACCGACTCAGTGGCCGTTGGGGTTTCGCCTCGGGCTGCGATCACACGACCTGGGCGCTACTGGGCGCGCGCATCGTCGAGGACGGTACGGCGGTCGATACCTGCACCGTCCTGGTACCCCTTGGTGATTACGCGATCGAGGATGTCTGGGATGCGATCGGTCTGCGCGGTACCGGGAGCAATGACCTCATTGTCGAGGATGTGTTCGTGCCCGCACATCGCGTGCTGAGTTCGGGCGCGGTGGCCAAGTGCGTGGCTCCCGGCCACGCCGTGAATGACGGTCCGCTGTACCGGATTCCGTTCGGTTCGATCCACACCAGCGCGATCACCGCACCCATCATCGGGATGGCGCGCGGAGCATACGCGGCACACATCGAACATCAGCGCACCCGCGTGCGGGTGGCGCTGCCCGGTGATGCGACCAAGGACAGCGGCTTCACCGGAACGCCCTTCCAGGACGATCCGGCCGCGCTGGTGCGCATCGCCGAGGCCGCCAGCGAAATCGACGCCGCATGGCTGCAACTGACCCACAACATCAGCACCCTCTACGACCGTGCCGAAACGGGTGCGCCGATCACCGCCCTCGACCGGCTACGAGTGCGCCGCGACCAAGTTCGCGGCACCGAGCGGGCGATCTTCGCGGTGGACCGGCTCTTCGAGAATTCCGGCGGCCGCGCACTACGGGCCGGCACCGCGATCCAGCGGTTCTGGCGCGATGCCCACGCCGGACGGGCACATGCCGCCAATGACCCCGAACGCGCCCTGCGGATGTTCGGAGCGGCCGAATTGACCACGCCGACCACAGATTCGGTTTCCTCCGATACTCGAGAAGAGAAGTCGTGACCGAGCACAGCGAGGCAACCACAGGTACTGGACCGGCCGGCCACAAGGGAGGTGATCACCAGCGCGGTGCAGCCGTGACCGAGCAAGCGGTGTCGATCCTGGCCCGCCACCCATGGGTCGAAGCGGCATGGTGGGACCAAGGCCGAAACGCCGTCCTGGTGCGCCCGGCCGCAGCCGCCGTCGCTGTCCGGCCTGTTCCCGGACCATTGCTCACCGAACATCTCGAGCACTGGCGGCACGTATACGAGTACGTGTACGCCACCGCTCAGGGACGCCACGGCGACGATCTCGACCTGTCCGGATGGCGCGCCTCCGACACCGGCAAGCCCTTTCCGCGCGAGCACATGATCGAGTGGATCGAGCACGCGGTCGCACTGATCCTGCGCGACAAACCACGCGTGGTAATCGAATTAGGTTGTGGCAGTGGTCTGCTCGCCCACCGCGTGCACCGCAGCACCCGCGCCTACGTCGGCATCGATGTCGCCGAACCCGCGGTGCAGCGGCTGCGCGCCCAAGCATTGCCGGGTGTGCGGGTGCTACAGGGTGCCGCGCATGAGCTCACCTCGCCGGCGGTCACCACGGCCCTGCGCGAGGCTACCGACGACGATGCGGCGGCGCCGGATTGCGTGGTGCTCAACAGCGTCACCCAATGCTTCCCCAACGAACAGTATTTGACGGCCGTGCTCGACGACGCGCTCGACCTCGTCGCACCGGGCGGGACCGTGGTCGTCGGCGACATCCGCAATCTCGCCAATGCCAAGGGTTTCGCGCGCTGGCTCGAAACGGCACGCAACCCCGAGTCGACCGAGCCGCAACTGGCCGCGCGGGCCGCCGATCGGCTCGCCGCAGACGAGGAATTGCTCTGCGACCCGAGGCTATTCGCTCGCATCGCCGATCGCCACCGCCGCGATATCCGAACCACCTGCTACGCCAAGCCGTTGCGCGAGGACACCGAACTCACCCGATACCGCTACGACATCGTGTACACCGTCGACGTCCCAGCACCGGAAACGGCTCGCACCATCGAATGGCCCGAGCTAACCGCCGAACGGCTCCGGGACGCCAACCTGACGCGCGAACCCACCCTGGTCACCGGCATTCCGAACGCACTGCTGGATCCGCACGCCCCCGACGCCATCCACCCCGCCGAACTGGCCGCCGCGCTTCCGCCCTCGTGGGCGGTGCTGCTCGACTCCGCCGACGGCCACCTGCTCGCCGTCGGCCCACCGGAGCTCTATCGCGACCGCGATGCCGTGCGCGACAACGACTCGACAGTCGGCAGCAACGATCCCAACACCACATTCGTGCAGCGAAGACTGCCGGAGATCCTGACCGATTACCTGGAGCGCGAACTCCCCACAGCAGCCACACCCGATATCGCGGTAGCACAGGAGCCCACCGTCCCATGACGACAACACCATTCCTCGACCAACTAGACGAGCTGCGCAGCACCTGCCAGGGGGCGGTACTGCTCCCCACCGACCCCGGTTATGACGCGTCCCGGCATACCTGGAACACCGCCGTCGACCACCGGCCCGCGGTGATCGTGCGCTGCGCCGACACCTCGGATATCCATGCGGCCGTGGACTTCGCGCGCCGCCGCGACCTGCCCGTATCGATGCGCGCGGGCGGACACGATGTCGCCGACCACGCCGAAGTCGAGCACTCGATAATGCTCGACCTGTCACCACTGAAGACCATCACCATCGATCCCGTGCACCGCCGCGGCACCGTCGCGCCCGGGGTGACCTGGACCGAGTTCGACCGCGCCGCCCAGGCGCACGGACTGGCGGTCACCGGTGCCGACGTCTCGACGGTCGGGGTGATCGGCACCGCGATGTCCGGGGGAACCGGCTGGCTGCAAAGGGCATTGGGCTTCACCTGTGACAACGTCCTGGCCGCGGATATCGTGCTCGCCGACGGACGACAAGTGCGCGCGGACGCCGACCACCACCCGGACCTGCTCTGGGCGCTCCGCGGCGGTGGCGGCAACTTCGGCGTGGTCACCGGCCTGGAACTGCGACTCCACCCGATCGGCACCGTCTACGCCGGCACCCTGCTGTACCGGTTCGACAAGGCGCGCGCGGTGCTCACCGCCTTCCGCGAATTGTGCGCCACCGCACCGGCCGAGCTGTCCCTGCGGGCCACTCTGATCAACTGGCCGCCCACCGCACCCAAGGGACCACCGATGGCGGCGATCACCGCCTCCTATCTCGGTTCGGCCGAGGACGCCCGCGCGGCATTGCGACCACTGCGCCGGATCGGTGAACCCGAACTCGATCTGATGCGGCCACTGAGTTATCCAGAACTACAGAGCAATACCGAACAGGCCTTCACCGAAGGCCACGCCACCGCGACCGGAACCGAATGGCTGCGCGCACTCGACGACCACACCATCGACGCGCTGATCGACCTCGCCGCCCGGATACCCACACCGCACACCCTGATCTCGATCCATCAACTCGGCGGGGCGACCCGCCGAACAACCAACCAGGCAACGGCATTCAGCTTCCACGAGGCGAACTATCATCTCGTCGTCTTCTCCGGCGCACCGAGTGGTCGCCAGCTGGTGACATCGCAGCGCTGGATCACCGACATCATCGAAACCGTCCAAAACTGCTCGGCCGGCGGCCCCTACCTCGGCATCCTGGACGGATCCAGTTCGCCATCGCGGATCCGCAGCTGTTTCCACCCCGACGCCTACCAACGGCTACAACGCGTCAAAGCCGAATACGATCCGCACAACCTCTTCCGCTGCAACCACAACATCGCACCGGCCGGTGCCCGACCCGACGCCGAGGCGCGATGATCGCCGAACTCGCCGATCACGCCCGCCGCGCGGCCGATGCCGCGACCGCCCTGCCCAACAGCACAGCCGACGCACAGCACTACATTTCGGCCGTCGAGGACCTCGACACCTTCGGACTGCGAGCCATGACCGCCGTGCTACGAGAAGCACTGCCCGACAACACGGTTCGCGATGAAGACGAGATCGCCGCCCATCTGCGGGTGGCGCCACGGCACCGCTGGCTGCTGCGCCGCTGGCTGACCGAACTGACCGCGCGCCGATGGCTGTCCCGGCAATCGGGAGGCAGCTACCGAGCACTGCGCGAGCAGAATATTCCGGCCCGCTCCGAGCTGCGCGAAGTATGCGCCGACCTGGGCTTCGCCCCCGAACTCGCGCAATTCTTCGCCCGCGCTAACCGAGCACTTCCCGAGCTATTGCGCGATCGTGTACTCGCGCAAGAACTCCTGTTTCCCGACGGCGACTTCCGCACCGCCGAAGCGGCCTACCGGACCAACCCGATCAACCACTACCTCAACGCCGCGACCCGCGAGATCATCACCTGGGCCGTGCACGAACTCGAGGCCGAGCGCGCACCGGTGCGAATTCTGGAGCTGGGCGCGGGAGTCGGCGGCACGACCGCCGATATCGTTGCGGCACTGAGCAGTTCGCCGGTCGACTACCACTTCACCGATCTATCGAAATTCTTCCTCGACACCGCACGCGGACAATTCGCCGCCTACCCCTGGATGCGCTACGGCATCGTCGATCTCAACGCCGACCTGCCACAGCAACCCCCATGCGACATCGTGCTGGCCGCGAACGTCCTGCACAATGCGCAGCACTGCGGCCGGATGCTGCACGAACTGCGTGAACTGCTGGCACCGGGCGGCTTCCTGATCTTCGTCGAATCCTGTCGCGAGCATTGCCAATTGCTCACCTCGATGCACTTCCTCATGTCACCGAAACCAGGCGCAACCCCACCCGGCGGCACCGACATCCGCGCCGGAACCGACCGGATCTTCCTCAGCGAACCCCAATGGCTCGACCAGCTCACCCTCGCCGGTCTGCAACCGCAGCTGATGCTGCCCGACGCAGACCATCCACTGGCCACGCTCGGCCAACGCGTCTTCCTCGCCCGCAAACGCCCCTGACCCCAAGGACATCGTGGAGCAATACCGCTGCGACGACTACTACGAGGTCGGCCGCGAAAAGATCCGGGAGTTCGCCCGCGCCATCCAGGACGTCCACCCGACACACTGGGACGACACCGCGGCCGCCACGCTCGGCTACCCAACCCTGTTGGCGCCCTTGACCTTCGCCTCGTCGGTCGCGACCTTCGCACAGCGCGCGATGTTCCGCGAAGCGACGGGAGGCTATGAACCGAGCCGCCTGCTCCATATCGAACAGGAGATACTGTTCCACCGGCCGATCCTCGCCGGCGACCGATTGACCTGGGAACTCACGGTGAACAGCCATCGCGCGGTCGACGGCGGCGACCTCATCGTCGTCACCACCGTCATCAGCGATCGCGATAGCGGCCCGGCGCAGACCGTGCACACCACACTCAGCGGCCGCCGCGGCAACAATGTCACCGACATCATCGAAGCCGCACAACGGGTTTCGATACAGGAGATCGCCCCGCCGATCCAGAGTCCGCGGAAGGTTCCGGCCCCGTTGGCTCTTCCGAACCAGCCGGACGCCGTATCGCCACACCGTCGAGAACTCTCCACCGGACACCAGTTTCCGCGACGGACCTACCGATTGGGCCGCGGCGACCTCGTCAACTATGCCGGAGTCTCCGGCGACAACAACCCGATCCACTGGAGCGACACCGTCTCACGCACCGCAGGCCTGGAAAACGTTGTGGCACACGGCATGCTGACCATGGGCCTCGGCGCCGGATACCTCACCAGCCAGCTCGACGATCCGAGCTGCGTCCGCGAATACACCGTCCGGTTTGCCCGGACAGTCGCCGTCAACTCCCGACACCCAACCGACCTCGAGTTCAGCGGCACCGTGCAATCCATCAACCAGGGCGAACGCACCGCTGTCATCGCACTTACCGCACAAACCGGCGGCCACGACATTTTCAGCCACGCGACAGCCAAGGTACGCCTGGCGTGAAAGCCGTCGCCGTCGACCACTCAACCCCTTACACTTATTGAAAACGATTTCCAGAAAGAGTTGGCGTATGACTACCGATGCCGCGGAACTGGGCGAAATCCAGGAGACACTACTCATCCCGCTCTACGGCCGGGCCACCGAAACCCGAAAACCAGACGGGCTGCTGCACGACGCCAAAGCCGTGGAGATGGTCAAGGCGATCGACTACGACTTCGCCCGCTTCGACGGCGGCCGTAGCCTGCTCGGCGTCGTGCTGCGCACCAGCATGATCGATGCGTGGGTGCAGGATTTCCTCGACGAGCACCCCCAAGGCACCGTCGTCGAAATCGGCGCCGGGCTCAACACCCGCTTCGAACGAGTCGACAACGGCACCCTGCACTGGATCGACCTCGACCTGCCCGATGCCATGAACCTGCGGTCGAAATTCTTCACCGAATCCGACCGCCGCCACATGGTGGCGGCGTCGGTGCTCGAGAAAACCTGGATCGACATCGTCAAGGCCTTTCCCGCACCGTATTTCCTCATCGCCGAGGGCGTGCTGATCTATCTCGACGAACCCGACGTCCGCCGGGCGCTCACTCTCATCACCGCGAACTTTCCCGGCGCACATCTCGTCCTGGACACCTCGGGCCGGTGGATCATCGACCACCAGGACCGCCACGACGCGATGCAAAAAGTGACTGCACGCATGCGGTGGGCCTGCGACGACCCGCGCGAACTCGAACGCTGGCACACCGGCCTACGCACCCTGGAATCCCACGACCTATCCCAACTACCGGACCGGATCCGCCCCCGAGTGCCACTATCGCGCCGCACTATGCTCCGGGCCGTCAGCGCGATCTTCCGCCAGCGCTTCGGCCGCTACAAGGTCAACCTTTACCGCATCGAAAGCCCGGCCAACTGAAACATGAACGCGTCCACGCCAACTCGCCGCAGCGCACCCGAGTCGGACTGATCTCGGCCGCGCGTGCGGTCAAGACGCCGCTGGCCGCCACCGCCCACACGGGTGATGGCGGCCGATCGGTCACGCTCGCGAGTCGAGCAACCGTCCGCGACTCGCGAGAAGGTGCGGGCCGGGCACGAAATCCGGGTCCACTTGCGCAGCCAAGTCTTCCCCGGCCCACGCCCGCGCATTGCGCAGATGGAACTCCACCGCCTGCCGTTGATAGGCCACCCAGTCCCGCGTGGTCGCATCCACCGTAGACCGGATGGTCGCCAGCGCCTGCAGGTTATCGGGTTCCAGCTCGGCGATCGGCCGGATCTGGCCACGTTCGGCCGCCCGCACATGCGCAGAGCGCCCGATCCAGCACAGCAGGTTCTCACCGACCTGCTCACGCAGAAACGCCAAATCATCGTCGTCGCAGACCTTGTTGCCGATCACCGCGATGCGGATGCCGAAATCCTTGGCGTAACCGAGGTACTGGCGATACACACCGACGCTGCGCAACGTCGGCTCGCACACCAAGGCGGTCAGATCGAATCGAGTGAACAAACCGGAAGCGAAGGAGTCCGCACCCGCGGTCATGTCGACCACCACATACTCACCCGGCCCGTCAACCATATGGTTGAGCAGCAGTTCGGCCGCACCAACCTTGGAGTGGTAGCAGGCAACACCCAAGTCCTCCTCGGAGAACGGACCCGTCACCGCCAGTCGAGCACCACCGACCTCGCGGACACACGCGGTGTAGATCGGGTTGCCCTCGATGACGCCGAGCAGCCGCGAACCCGAGCCCGGCGGAGTTGTCTTGATCATCGCATCGGGTGCGCCGATGCGCGGATTGTCACCACGCAGGTAGTCCTTGATCAACGGCAGATGCGCACTGAGCGTCGGAAGAGCCACCGACTCTTCGTCGCTCGCACCCAGCGCGGTAGCCAGATGCTGGTTGATGTCCGCGTCAATGGCCAGCGTGGGCAAACCCCGCTCGACAAGATAGCGGACGAACAGAGACGACAATGTTGTCTTGCCACTGCCACCCTTGCCGACGAAGGCAATCTTCACTGCCAGACACCCACTTCCTTGTCAGAAATGACATTCATATTCACTGCCCCAGCAGGGTAGCGGATAAACGGTTCACGTCAGAGCCTCGGAAGGGTGTGTCTCCTCCAAACAAGCAGACCAGGGATCGCCCACCGATACTGCTGAACAGCAGGCGCATTCGAGAAAAGTCGGCTGTCTCCGAGTTCTTGATGAGACAGCGAATCTCCTCGCTGGTAGTCGACCACTGGAGCTGGCAAACAGGACGTGGCTGCCCCTTCGGTCGGGGCGTCGATACGGAAGACGATCCTGGCACTGTGCGCCGTCCCGGTGACAGTGCTGGTGATGATCTGGTGCATCATCGGCTGGAGCACTGGCACTCCTGTCCCGGCATTGGTCGGGTGGTTGGCGCTGGCTGCCAGAATCACCTGGGATGCCTCCAGGCGGTCAACGGTCAGCCCCGAAACCCCATCTACAAAATCGCCCACATCCCCAACGCCACCCACGACTGAACCGCAGGCCACCCTCGCGACCCGGGCACGGTCAGTTCCGACCCAGCTGGACGGAGCCGACCATGCCCAGTAACACCCTTGTCATGGTCCTGGTCGACCTCCTCATCATCATGGTGGCGGCCAAGACCTTCGGGCGGCTGGCCGAAAAGCTCGGTCAGCCGGCGGTGATCGGCGAGATCAACGCCGGGATTCTCTCCGGGCCCGCACCTGTCCCACGCTCTGTCCCCACCGACGCGCGGCCGGTGCTGGTGCCTCCAACCTCAGCGTCATCGCGTCATGTTCGAGGAATTGTCAAAACCTGTGGATCGGTAGGTTTTAGGCGACCTCCGTTCGGGTGGGGTCGGCCGGGCTGGTCGATGGCGGCGGGGTGATGTCGCGGGGCCGTTCGAGCAGCTTGCCTTTGTGGAACAGGGCGCCGTTGCGGACGAGCGCGACGAGTTCGGGGGCGTTGACCTTTCGCCAGCGGGCCTGGGCGGCCTCGATCAGTTTGTAGGCCATGGCGATTCCGGCCGCGCGGGAGCCCGGCCCTTTGGTGACTTTGGTCCGCAGCCGGACCGAGGCGAAGGTCGACTCGATCGGGTTGGTGGTGCGCAGATGGATCCAGTGCTCGGCCGGGTATTTGTAGAATTCCAGCAGCACGTCGGCGTCGTCGACGATCTTCGCCACCGCTTTGGGATATTTTGCGCCGTAGTCGATTTCGAATGCCTTGATCGCGATCTGCGCCTTGTCGATATCCTCGGCGTTGTAGATCTCCTTCATCGCTGCTATCGCGCCGGGATGCGTCGATTTGGGCAGCGAGGCAAGCACATTCGCCGATTTGTGGAACCAGCAGCGCTGTTCGCGGGTTTCGGGGAACACATCGCGCAACGCCCGCCAGAACCCGAGCGCGCCGTCACCGACCGCCAGCACCGGCGCAGTCATGCCACGGCGGCGGCAATCACGCAGCAGATCGGCCCACGACTCGGTCGATTCCCGGTAGCCGTCGCTGATCGCCACCAACTCCTTGCGGCCGTCAGCCCGGACGCCGAGCATCACCAGCAGGCACAGTTTCTCCTGCTCGAGGCGCACTTTCGTGTGGATACCGTCAACCCAGAGGTAGACGAAATCGGTGCCCGACAGATCTCGGGAGGCGAAGGAGCGGGTTTCGTCCTGCCATGTCGCGGTCAGTCGTGTGATCGACGCGGCCGACAACCCGGCCCCGGAACCGAGGAACTGCTCGAGGGCCGGACCGAAGTCCCCGGTGGACAACCCGTGCAGATACAGCAGCGGCAACACCTCGCTGACCTGCGGCGATTTCCGTGCCCAGGCGGGCAGGATCGCCGAGGAAAACCGTTGCCGTTCACCGGTTTCCGGGTCGACTCGCTTGTCGTTCACCCGAGGCGCTTTTACCGTCACCGCACCCGCCGAGGTGAGGACTTCCCGCTCGGCGTGGTAGCCGTTGCGGACCACCTGGCGGTGGCCGTTCTCGTCGAGCTGGTCGGCGAACTGGGCGACATAGGCGGCGACCTCGGCCTTCAAGGCGGCGGCGAGCATCTGCCGGGCACCGTCGCGGACGATCTCATCGAGCAGCGACCGCGTCGCACCGGCCTGCTCGTCGCCGCAGGAGATGTTCTGAACTACCGTAAGCACGGACGTACCTTCCCGACCGGCGTTGGCGCGCCGGCATGATCAAGACTTCGGACTGATAGATCATCCGGGAAGGTGCGTCCTTCCCGTCATCCACAGACCTCCGATTCCGCTAAATGTCAAGCGGCAGCTGGTTCTTGCGGTGTGCTGGCAGGGTGGCTGAAAGCTTTGACGGGGTCGAAGGTTTGACGGTTTTGCAGGCAGTGGTAGAGCTGGCCGATCATCTTGTTGAACAGGTGCCGCAGGGCGGCAGCGTGGCGGTCGCCGTGATCTCTGCGTTTGCGGTAGTGCTGCCGGGCGGGTCCGGGGTTGATGGAGGCGTAGGTGGCCCAGACCCAGCCCACGGCGGCGAGTCGGTCGTTCTTGATCCGGCGGTGGGTTATGGAGGTGACCTTGCCCGACGCCCTGGTGACCGGCGCGGATCCGGCATAGGCCTTCAGTGCGCGGTCGTCGGCGAACCGGTCGCGGTCGTCGCCGATCTCGGCGAGGACACGGGCTCCGGTCAGGTCGGCCAGGCCGGGAAAGCTGGTGATGACGGTGTAGTCGGGGTGTTTGCGGAATTCTTCGGCGGCGGCCTGTTCCAGGTCGTCGGCACCCGTGCAGGCGGCATCGAGCATCCCGAGCAGAGCCAGCGCTTGGCGGCCCATTGCCTTCTCGACGAGGTCGGGCTGGCGCAGCTGCGAGGTGCGTAGGCGTTGAAGAATATCGTCGGCGAGGTTGTCGATGCCGCGCTTGCGGCCGGCACGGCGCAGCGCGGTGGCGATGCGGGTTCTGGTGAGTTTGGCCGCGTGCGCGGGCGTGGGCGCGATGGCCAGGATCGCACGGGCGTCCGGTTTGGCCAGGTTGGTGGCGGACTTCCCGGCGAAGGCGTCGAGGAACGCCGGATAGTACTCGCGCAGGATCGACCGCAGCTCGTTGCTGGCCTTGCTGCGTCGCCAGACAGCATCCTGCTGGGCACGAGCAAGAACCGAAATCGCTTGGGCCAGTTCGCTGTCGGCGGGCAACTGCCGGTGCACATGGGCGTCGACGCGCAAGATGTTCGCCAGCGTCATCGCATCGGCGTGATCAGACTTCGCGCGGGCCACCGAGCGCCTCTCCCGATAGCGCGCCGCAGCCATCGGGTTGATCGCGAACACCGGGCGCCCGGTCGCGCGCAGGGCGGCCACCATCAGCCCGCGCGGGGTCTCGATCGCGATTGGGATCGGATCGTCGGGATCGTCGCCGGCGTCGGCCAGCATCTCGGTCAATACGATGAATCCCGCCGGGTCGTCGCTGATGCGTTTCTTGGCCACCAGCTTTCCGTCGCGGTCGACGATTGCGATGTCGTGATGCCCTTCGGCCCAGTCGATTCCGCAGGAGCAGCTCAATCCAGTACCTCCATCAGGTCGGGTTTTCCGCGGGTCCGACACCCGGGCAGGAACGCGCAGCGCCCTACTTACGAGCCTCACAGGGCTTGCCTCCGATGAGCTGTTCGCGATCCCAGCGCACCCGCACGGCGCCGGTCTTGATCAGAGCTCCACGGCTCTCGAGCAGATGGGGCGTCCGGTCGCGCGGGCGGGCTCGAACCACGAGCAATTCCACCGGGTCCACACCGGTTCGGACGGGAGGACACACCGTGCCATCCCGTTCGAACCGGCCAAACCACCCCGGCGCTCACGGTCTGACATAAGGGCTTTCGCCCAAGATCGGGGTAGGAGTCGCCGCGGCGGCGGTCAACGAACGGTGCACCGACGGTCCGGCACCAAGCCTGTGGATAGACCTACACGCGGCCCTGTTTTGATCAGGTGTCTCGTGCCGCCGGGACACCGTTCACCTATAAGTAGGTCTTGATCATTTCTCGTCATGTTCGGCGCCGGGCTCTCTCCAAGCCAGGCTTCCGCAACGACGACTCACGACTGCGCGCAACACGCGGGCGAACCCCCGCCACCATCCGCGAAACTGAGATCTGAAGCAAGAACCACGCGAGTTTCAATGGTGCAGAGGATGGTTCATGTGTTTCGGCGGCTGCGATGTTGGGACCTAGTCTTGCGCGGTGAACTCGAAACGGCATTCGGCGACATCCTGGTTGGCGCCGATCGCCGCGCCGCGAACCCAAAGGCCTGTCTTGATCAGTCGCATCAGACCAGTGATCCGATGGGACGCGTCAGCGGAAGCGTTCTACATCTTCACGACCCTGGCGGTTGACAATCCCAACATGAATGAACTGCGTGGGGTCTCGCGACGATCATCGATGGCGCGTTCTGGCCCATCCCTGAGGCCCTGCGACGTAACGTGCGAGGATTGACGTGCCGCAGCTGGATGTAGGTGCGGCTGTGCCGGTAGTGGTACTTCTCGCGGGGACGAGCCTATGGGGGCTCTTCAGTGCGGGTCTCGCTGTGCTGGACTCTGGGGGAGCCGGGCCTTTGGTGGCGTTGGGCGGGGCGATTCCGCTGCTGGTTATCGCAACTCTCGGCGGCCGCCGGCCTTGGCGTGAACTGCGCTCGCACCCAAGAATTTACGTCCAACTCGGCCTGCTCGAGGCCGCGAACCTCTCGCTGTATATCGCGGCGCTCGCGATCGGGCCCGTCCCCGTGGTCGTCGCCCTACACCTTGCTTCCCCGATAATGCTGCTATCTCTCGCCGTGCTCACCCGGAAACGGAAAATGAGCGCGGTAATAGTCGCCGAAGTGCTCTTGCTCGCCGCGGCTATCGCCCTCGTCTCGGCACGATCCGGCGCCCACGTCGGCGCGGGTATGGCGCTGATCGGCTGCGGACTGGCCCTGGCGAGCGCGGCTACGGTGACGACGTTGATCACCTTGGTGGCCCGGGAGTCTCGCCATCGCGATCCGACCGTGTCGGCCGGGCTCCAACTGACCGCCGCCGCAGCCTTCACCGCGCCCTTGCTGACAACGACCACCAGGGACTGCGAGCACATGCTCGCCGAACTAGCACTCGGTGCGGGGCTGCTCGCTCCAGGGCTGGCACTGTACTGGCGGGCGATGCCTCGACTGTCTGCTCCTATAGCCGGTGCGGTCGGAGTGAACGAAGCGATCGTGGCCTCGGGTGTCGTTGCGGCACTGGACAGATCGCAGATTTCGCTGGCGACGGCACTGAGTGGGCTCCTCGTCGCTGCAGCGATAGTGTTGGATGCCAGGTGTTTTGACGGGAACCGGCCAGCTGAATGAGACGTACTGCCTTCGCGGTCAGGGCTTCTCCATCATCGAAAGAGGTTCTATATGTTGCGCTCACTTCTGGGCATCGACCACACGGACCCGCAGGAGACCACGCCTGCCGATCACGCACCCACGATCACAAACACCACGGCAGCCATCACATACCTCGTGATGGGTACCGCGGCTGGGATCACCATCGTGACCTTGGCCTTGATCCTTGCCGAGCCCCTGGGAAAGGTTGCCAGCGGAGCGCTGGTTGCCTGGGGAACGCTGTTCGTCGTTCTCGGAATCCGCGGGTTTATGGCGACCACGCGCCGAGCCAGGAGATGACCGAATGATAGCGCCGCCTGAATCTGCGCTCAGTCGGAGAACCTCACTCAGAATCGCGGCGGCCACAGCTGCCAGAGCACACCTCGCTGGGCCGGAATCTGCAGCGGCCTGAACTGACCGGCATCATCTCCGAGCGCCCGGGAGCCTCACCGGGCCGCCCCATGCTGCGAAGTGGTCATGACGCACTGCTGGGCTGACCTGGGCGATCCGCCGGGCCGCTAGGTCTGGGCTGCAGCTGCGGGCCACTGTGACGAGCCTGGGCCGGGTGCGGCGAACCGGCGGCGGAGAGGGGCGTACTGCTTGGGACAGCCAGGAAAGTCTGCGCGGCGGGCGGGACCTGTCATTTCCGCAGGTAGTCGGGCAGTCTGGTGTGTGGCGTCACGCCTTCTTGCCTCGATTTCGTGACAGGTTTTCGCTACACTTTCCTGTCATGAGGGCTGCAGTAGGTGACGCCGGTAAGGCGTTGGCGACGGTCCCGGTTGGCAGCTTCGTGCACACTAACCGCCTGCCGGGGACAGTCGATGCTGCGAACTCGGCGGTCAAGCGCGCGCACCAGCGTGGAGAGCTGGTGCGCATCCGTAAAGGCTTGTACTTCAAGGGCGCGAAGACCCGCTACGGCACCACCCGGCCCTCCGCCGAAGCCATCGCCGTCGAGGTGCTGGGCACCATTGGAGCCGGACCGACAGGGTTCACCGCGGCGCGCGCGTTCGGTTTGACCACACAGGTCCCGGCCAAGCCGACCATGGTCGTGACCGGATCGGTGCCGACAGCGGTGCCGGGGGTAAAGGTGTCCAAGCGCAGCAACCTCAAGCGGCTGGGGTTGAGGTCGCTCGAGATCGCCACGCTCGAACTGCTGCGCGGTGACTGGGAGACCACTGTCGATGGTGGCTGGTCCGCGCTCGCGGAGGCGATTGGCAAAGCGGTGGCCACCGGCAAGCTACGGTGGCGAAAACTCGCGACCGCAGCGGAGGGTGAGCGTTCTCCGGCGTTGCGCGACAACCTGCGGCGCCTGGGTGAGGATTTGCAGGTATCGGGCATGCTGGCCTAATGCCTCCTCTGCTGCGTGAGCACCCCGACGAGCTGGCCGCGCTGATCGCTTCGGCTGCACAGCAACTCGGCCTCGACCAGTCCTACCTCGAGAAGGACTTCTGGGCCATGGAAGTTCTACGAGCATGCACCTTCCCGGTCGAGGTCACCGGGCAAGCCGGAAACGGCACGGTGACAGTGATATTCAAGGGCGGTACCTCGCTGTCGCGGGCCTATGACCTGATCGAACGGTTTTCCGAGGACATCGACCTGCTGGTCGCATTCCCAGACGTCGGTGCTGGTCTCGGTACGAAGGACAAGGTGCTCAAAGGCCTGCGCGATGCCGTCACCGCGCACCTTGGCCTGCCCGAGGAAGCGATCGTGCCGAAAGAGGTGACGACGGGAGTCAAACGCAACGTCAGCTACCTCTACCCGGCGCAGGCCACGGCTTCGCCGGCCGCAGCGGACGCAATCAAGGAAGGCGTGCTGCTCGAGATGGGCACCCGAGGCGGAACCTTCCCGACTCGACGTCACGAGATCCGCTCCCTCGTAGCCGATTTCGCGATCAAACACTTCGGTGACACCGCGGATACGTGGGCAGAGTTCAACCAGTTTACAGTCGAGGTACTCGCACCCGAACGGACACTGTTCGAGAAGCTGGCGGCACTGCACGACGGGGTCTCACGCGCGCCCGAGGAGAAGGCCCTTGCTGCTCTGCAGCGTAATGCGCGCCACCTCTACGACATCCACTGCCTGCTCAGCGACGCGCAGGTGCTCGCCGCGCTCAATGCGCTCGGCACTGACGGGATCGCGCAGTTGTGCGCTGACGTTGATGAGCACAGCGCCGCGGCAGGGTTCAGCCACACCCCGCGCCCGGCCGGAGGCTTCGCGGTCAGCCCGCTTGTCGCCGACGAACATCCCGGCAGGCCAGCCCTCGAGGTCGGCTACCAGCGCGCGATGCAGCTGGTGTACGGCGCTCAGCCGTCAATGCTGGACTGCCTGGAATCGATCCGCGCTAACGCCCGCATCCTGTAACTGGGAGGTTGGTCCGCGGCGCACGGCCAACACATACATCAACACGGCCCCGCTGGCGACGCAGGCAAGGTACCGAGGTTCGACCGTGAGCCGTTGTCGTACGAGGTGACTTCGCGCGGTGTGTTGGTGAGCGCGCTCGACCCATTTGACCAGGCAAAATGGCACGTCCCTCGGGGAAGGTGGCGAGACCTGGCCCCGGGATCCACCTCGTCGTGCCGGATATCATTTTTCTGCTCCCCGCATCGCGACGACGACCCCAAACCTCGTCGTCATGGGACAGGCCAAGTGGAGCGAGATGGGTTGTGAATCAGCGCGAGTCCGAGACCATTCGGTCCTCGTCGTCCGAGGTGGGTGGTCGGCCTCGGAGTCAGGCCAGCGCTGCGGCAGGGGTTCACGATGGCGGGCAGGTCCGACATCAAGTTCGGCTCTCACGATCGGGATAGCACTCCGGCAACGATGCCGCAGTTCGCTACAGAGACGATCGGCAGCGGACTTCACCGTTGGTGCGACTGTCATCTCGAGCGGCGTCGGGCGCCAGATCGGGGTGTCCGCGTCGACCGAGTAGACGTGACGGTGGCTTGCCGGTCCTTGAGAGCGGCGCGCTCGTCGTGCCGGATCCCCGCCGGGTGAACAAGCCCGGGTGAACAAGCCCGGGTGAGCAGCCGGATCGCGCACAGCGTGACCGACAACAAGACGGATCTCTTGGCCGGATTCCTTTCTGCCGCTCACTCCTTTGGTCGTTACCACCACAAGGTCCAGTTCCGGTGAGTTTTACTTTATCCCCGTAACGGGTGTATTGTTTGGCGACAAGTCGCTGGGCAGCACACCATAGGAGACCAAATGCAAATGAACATCCACAGCCTCGGAGCCGGTGCAACCACATCTGATCGCCCCCGCGACGACGTTTCACCTGGGTGTCGGTGGGTGTCGGTAGCGTCGGGCGCTGTGGAAACTGGGGAGCATATCCAAGAGCTCGCGGAGCGCATTGTGGCGCTGCGCGACGCCTATTACCAGGGCTCGCCGCTGGTCGCGGACGCCGAGTACGACGCGATCGAGGACGAGCTACGCGGCCTGATCGAGGCACACCCCGACCTCACGCCCGACCCGAATCCGCTCGAGCAGGTCGGTGCGCCCGCCGTGCTGCACGCCCCGATCCGGCACTCGCGTCCGATGCTGTCACTCGAGAAGGCAACCAAGCCCGATCAGGTCGCGGCGTTCTTCGATCGCTTTGCCGGCCAGTCGGTGGTGGTAATGCCGAAACTCGACGGCTTGTCCCTGGCCCTGGTCTTCGAGGACGGGCGGCTGGTGCGTGCGGTGACCCGGGGTGATGGCACCACCGGGGACGACGTGACCGTACTGGTCCGCGCGTTGGTCGATGGTGTTCCCGAGCGGATCGACGTCCCGGGGCGGGTGGAGGTGCGTGGCGAGGCGGTAATGCTGCGTTCGACCTTCCTCGCCTACAACACGGCGCATCCGGACAAGCCGCTGATCAATCCTCGCAACGCCGCAGCCGGCACCCTGCGTGCGAAGGACCCAGCCACAGTTTCCGAGCGTCGCCTGCAGTTCTTCGGTTTCGACTTGGATACCTCTGCGGACAGCGCTGCGGTCGACCTCGGGGAGGGCCTGCGGACACTGGGGATCGCAGGCGCCCAGATGCGGCTCTGCGCCGACGCCGAGCAAGCCCAGGCGGCGATCAGCGCGATCGAGCAAGGTCGCAACGAGCTCGACTACGACATCGACGGCGCGGTGCTGCGGCTGGCCGACCGTGGTGCCTACGCGGCGGCCGGGACTCGATCGAGCTCCCCGCGTGGCGCGCTGGCGTTCAAGTTCGCCGCCGAGGAAAAGACCACGTTGCTGGGCGACGTGGTCTGGGACGTCGGCAAGACGGGCAAGATCGTCCCGGTCGCGTGGCTCGAGCCAGTGTTCGTGGGCGGCACGACGGTCACGAAGGCCACGCTGGCCAACCAAGAGGTGATCCGCGCCCGCGACATCAAGGTCGGTGACACCGTGCTGGTGCGCCGCGCGGGTGACGTGATCCCGTTCGTGGCGGGCGTGCTCGACGCCTCCAAACGCACGGGCTCCGAGCGCGAGATCGTGCCGCCCACCGCCTGTCCATCGTGCGAGCAGCCGGTGACCGAGCAGGGCAACAGCCGAGAGTTGTTCTGCACCAACGTCTCCTGCCCCGCGCAGACGGTGCGCAGGCTCATCCACTGGGCATCGCGGGCGGCGGCCGACATCGACGCCATCGGGCCGGTGTGGATCGAACGCCTGGCCGAGGCGGGCATCCTGGAGCGCCCGTCGGACTTCTACATGCTGACAAAGGAGCGCCTGCTCGAGTTCGACCGCATCGGCGAGGTCTCAGCCGCGCGCATGATCGACTCGATCGATGCCAGCCGCCAGGTCGGGCTGCGTCGTGCGCTGATCGGCTTGGCGATCCCGATGGCCTCCGACGGCACCGCCGCGCGCCTGGCCCGGGCGGGATTCGGCTCGCTGGAGGAGGTCGCCGACGCGGGCGAGGAACGGCTCGTGGCGGTGGAGGATATCGGACCGAAGGTCGCCGCTTCCCTGGCCGCGCACTTGGATCGCCTGCGCCCGGAACTGGAGCGGCTACGACAGGCGGGCGTCTCCCTGGACGTGCGCGAGGAGGACCTACCCCCGGTCGTCGCGGCTGGCGCGCCCCTGCAAGACAAGACGGTGGTAATCACCGGCGCTATCAGCGACCCGCGCTCCGGCGAAAAAGTCGCCCGCCCGACCTTCCAACGCCTGTGTGAGAAGGCGGGCGCGACGGCAGCGTCCTCGGTCTCGGCGAACACCGACCTGCTCATCACCGGCGCGGGAGTCGGCGAGAGCAAGCTGACCAAGGCGAAGAAACTCGGCGTCGAGATCGTCGACCAAGGCGATATCTGGAACCTGCTGATCGCCGCCAAGGTCGTATAGACCTCGGGGCGCCCGGCCTGGCCTCATCGGCCGGAACCTGCCGCCGAAGTGGCTCGTGGCGCTGTGTTCGGTTCTCGGCGCGGGCCATTTCGGCCACAAGACTTCACCGATCTCCATACAGTCCGATTTGCGCGCCGAACTGAGCAAAGAACGCAAGGTCACGCACTAATCGGCACTACACGGCGTTCCAGCGGCAGCGACGATCGTTTGTGCAGTTCAGGATGCTTTTACGAACCATACTCCGGCACTTTGATGTCGTGAGGGGCGAGATCGGGGCGTATCCCACGGAAGCTCGGATGCCGGAACACGCCGTCGGCGGTGAACTCTCGGTACCGCACGCTGACTACGAGGATGTGGTCCACCCAAGATTGCTGTGCCCCAATCTTTTTCGGATCCGGGTTCGTCAACGGGCTGGTGGTGCGACCGATCTCGTCGAGAGCAGCTCGAATGGCGCGCCGGGCCGCCCGCGAGAACCCGGTGCCGACGCTGCCGACGTAGACCAGGTGCCCCGCGTCGTCGTACGCGCCCAGCGCGAGTGCGCCGAAGGTGTCGCGGTTCGCGCCGCTGCCGGGCAAAGCGGCAACGATCAGGGCGTCGGCCGTCTGCCAGATCGGGCTCTTCACCCAGGTGGCATGCCTCCCCGGCCGGTACAAAGAATCGGTTCTTTTACTGAGAATGCCCTCGATTTGCTCAGTGCGTGCCACCTCGAGCATCCGGTCGGGATCCACGAGGAAGTAGGGGGGAGTGCGCACAAACGGTCCTTCGAGGCCCAGGTCGTCGAGTCGATCGCGGCGAGCAAGGTACGGCAGCGTCGTTGTCGATCGATCCTGGAGCCACAGCAAGTCGAAGACGAACAGCTGGGTCGGAACTGCGGCTATCCGCTGGGCACTGGGTCGGGCCCCGAGCCGACGCTGTAGTCGGCCGAAGTTCGGGCGGCCTGTGGTGGGGTCCGGCGCTACGATCTCTCCGTCGACGATCATCCGGGCCCCTGCGAGCGCCAGCACTCCATCGGCGATATCAGGGAACGAACCGGTCAGATCTCGACCGTTGCGACTGAAGATCGTGCACCTTCCGGCCTCACAGCGCACCAGGCTGCGAAACCCGTCCCATTTGAATTCCCGGACCCACTCAGGTCCGGGCGGAGGGATCCCCGTCACCGCCAGCATCGGCGGCACCGGCACCGACAACACATGGCCGAGCATACGTGCAGCAAACACAGGGACTGTCAGACCGTGACAATCAGCGCGGTGCTGTTGCTCCAGCGGCTGCTGTAGTCCTGAAAGGCCAGGTTAAATTAACTTTGTAACTAGTTAGAAAGTTGGTAGTATTGGGTGGTGAAGCGCTGAAAGACGGCCAGTGTCGGCGCCATGTTGTGAGTGCTTGAGGAAGCTGAAACGGGAGACCTCGAATGTTGCAGATCCGCCTTGGCAAGCAACGGCCCGCGCGACAGCCCGACCCGCTCGGCCGTGACTCGATTGGATACCGGGCCGGCATGACCGAGCAGGAAGTCTGGGAAGCCGGCCGTGGGGTCTGGAAGTTGCAGGCCAAGCGCGCGCTCGAGCAGCGTGAACTGCAGATCATCGACCTCAGCGACACCGTGCGAGCGGTCGGCAGAATCACCGGCCTGTCCCGGCACGAGGACCGATACGCGGTGGAAGGGGAACTCCTCCTTGGTGATCCGCGTGTCGGAAAGCTCACCGATCAGGCTCATCCTTCCCGTAACTCCGTCGCCTACTTCGACTGAATCCTGGAGGCATTGCCGATGACCACTGCAACGCCACCTGCGGCAGCCGCCGACGGCCGTGCGATCCTAGTGACGGCCACCGGATCACGCACACCGTCGGGGCGGTCGCTCACCGGCCCGGTCGATGCGATCGACAAGCTCGGTGTGCTTGCCGAATGGGCCTGGAAACACCGCGCTCTCGCCCCCCTCGGCGACCCGTCACAGCCGGGTCGGCGGGGGCAGTTGGTGCCGCAGATCTGGTTCGTCGGAGCCGAGGCCTGCCAATGGCTGGGATGGAATGTCGCAGTGTCCGACGACGCCGGATGCTTGCCGGAAGTGCAGCGGCGCAACATGATTCGTGACGAACTCGCCCGCGTGGTCGCTGCCTCTCTGGCACCGTTGATCGGTGCCGGTTGGACCGTGCACGGCGGGGGAGACCGGATTCGGATCACCCGCACCGTCGAGTCGAGCGGGATCGATGTCGAACTGGTCATCGCCGCGACGATCGGCGGCGTCGATACCTGTCCTGCCGCAACAGCTTTGACGGGGCTAGACGATGACGCCGCGGCCGCGGAACTGGGACGAATCCTGGGTGCGTGGTGGACACGGTTCAAGGTGCTGCCCACCGGCACCGGCACTGGCACGGGCGCAGCCGTATTGGACCGCATCAGCGCGGACCGCCTCGCCCGCAAGCAGGGCCTGGTCGCCACCGAGTCGGGGCAGGTGCCCGATGAGGTGCGGGCCGGTCTGATCACCGAAGTCCAGCCGCGTTGGGCGCGCATCGTCGAGGCCGACGACATCGACGTCCCCGACGCGGAGTACCTGGTCGAACTCGATCAGGACTGCGGTCCCCTCGCCTCGGCCGGCATGCTCACCCTGCCCGTCGGTACCCCCGAACTGCGCACCGGCGATCACGCCCGCGAGCTGGCGGCCGCCCGCAAGCGGCCGTTCGCGGCGTGGCAGCTCACGCTGCCCGCGCTGGCCGGGCTCGATCTGCCCGCGCACCTGCCGCCGCCGGACCCGAGGATGCTCCCCGACACCGATGTGCGGGTATGGGTCACTACGCCGGGCCTGGACGGGTTGCTCGCCCCGGTCGCGCACGGCGGGCTCGGCCTGGATATCGACGAACTGAAGGTCACCGCGGTGGTGACCTGGGACAAGCAGGGCCGCGTACTGGACAAGTGGGCCGCCGCGCTGCGTGAGGGTCTGGACGAATTCACCGCCGCTGGGGATGGCGCTCTGGTCGCGATCGCCACCGATGCCTGGCGCGACTACCTCGCGCACCAGGCTGATCCGCGACCGTGGCAGTCCGAGGCGCTGGCGCACCACCTGCAGCCGGTCTGGTTTGCCGCCAACTGCGAGCTCACCCGGTTCCGCGGTCGCCGCGCCATGCTGCGCATCAGCCGGGAGTTCCGCATTGCTCCGCTCGCGGCCGAGGGCACCACCCTGGTCTATGCCGTCGGCGCCGATCAGGACATCTGCGATCCGCCGGGTAACCGTGGCCGCCACGAGCAACGCCGACGGGCCCACCTCGCGACCGACGACGACATCATGGCGCTGTTTCGCCCGCAATCCGCCGCCGACGTCGCCGACGCCATCGATCTCGCGCTCGGTAAACCCGTGCCCCCGCGGCCAGCCGTCGGCGAGGAAGTCGGATCCTTCGACAACACCGACGACGGCTCGACACCAGCTGATCTCGACGAGGCATCCGGCACCGACGAACCGGCGCTACCGGTCCGGGGAGTACCGCCACATGAGCCGGGCGTGGCGCCTTCGACGACCGAATCGGTTGTGGCGCCGAAGAATCCGGCCCGCCGTCCCGCACCGGGGAAGAAGCCGACGCCAGATGCCCGGTTCACCGGACCGGCCGCGGTCGTCGATGTCACCGGGGCGTGGCTGGCCGATGGCACTTGCGTCGACCTCCCGCAGGACCTGACGCATGCTGGTGATCTCGTCGAGTTCGCGCGCACGTTGCGTCTGGGCTTTCCGCTGTCGCCGACGTTCGTCGAGAGCGGCCAGATCTGGATCACCGATGCCCTGGCCCGCACGTTCGGCATCGATGTCGACAACATCGGCCACCGGACACGCAACGACGACCTGCGCAAACTGACCGCCAACCTGCCGTTCGTCACCCTCGCTGTCGCTGCGGGCTGGCAGTTCGGCGGCCAGCGTGACGACGAGGAACCGGGGGTGGGCAGCTGGACGCGCGTGTGGCGCACCGACGACGACAGCCCGACGATCTGGCTGGTGTTCCTAGCTGGAATGGTCGATGACCCCGACGCCGAGGATCCGGATATGCCGATCCTGACCGGCGACCCGGAACCAGTCGTGCTGGCCCGCCGTCTGCAGCTGTTCGCCGATACCCTCGGCTTCCCTTGGAAGGTGTCGGGTCCCACTACCGGTCTGGACCTGATCAAAGAGGCCCGGCCGAAAACCTACGGGCCGACTGAGTGGCGTGAAAAGATCTGGGCGCCTTCGGTATTCGATCCGCCGCGCGGTGTGGGTGTCCTCGCCCGCGACTTCACGTGGACGCGCAAGCCGTCACCGGCCGAGGCGGCGTGCAAATACTGCCACGCTTATGACCGTGGTGGCAGCTACACCGCGGGCCTTGCCGGGCTGGAGCTGCCGATCGGCGACCCGGTCCATATGGCGGAGGGAGAGTGGAGCTTCGATGCGACCGTGCCTGCCTACATCCGGACGCGGATCCCGCCGTCGGCGAATTGGCTGCTGCCGTATGTGCTCAGCCCTGGCGGCACCGACTTCGGTGACGAGCCGCAATGGGTGTGCACGCCGCAGTTCGAACGCGCCCTGCTCTTGGGCTATGAGCTGCCGGTCCTGGAGGCGTGGATCTGGCCCGAACACCATCGGGCCCTGCGCAAGTGGGCCGAGCGTTTCTCCCATGCCGCCACCGTGCTCGACACCGCAGATCCCGGTGACCAGGCTGTCCGCAAGCAGATCAAGGTGGCCCGGGTGCGCGGCTACGGCATGCTGGCCAGCAAGCAGCTCGTCGGCGACGACGGCCCGCGCTCGCCGTACTCGCCGGAGAAGTGGTTCATGGGTGTGTCGAAGTCGACCGCCAACATCGCCCACTTCCTCAACACCATGTACGAGCTCACCGGCGTGGCGGCCCTGGCCATCGACAAGGACGCCTTCGTGATCGCCTCTGACGACCCCGACCCGGTGACCGCCTGGCCGATGAGGGAGATCGACGCGGCCGCGGTCGCGGATAACCCGCGCCACCGCCTGAGTTTCGGGCGCGGCTTCGGGCAGTGGAAGCCCGAGGCCAGTGGTCTTATGGCCGAGCAGCTCGAGTACCTCACCGGCGGCCCGTACAAGGGCAAGCGGTTGCTGACCCGATACGCCGAATGGCAGACCCAGCTCGTCGCCTGATCCGAGGACACCGAACCGAAAGAAGCGAACTCAATGCCAGTGTCACTGTTCAAGATCTTGATCCACGGCGGCGGGTCGATCGTACGCGGCACCGTCAACGTCGGCAGTGTCGTCAAGGCCACCGGGCTGCCGGCGTCGGAGATTACCGACACCATCACCGGCGCGAAGGATTCGGGCATGTCCTCGGCCTTCGCGGGGTTCTCGGGCCGCGCCGGCGCGGACGCCACCGGCCACGTCGACTCCGAGCTGCGCGCCGCGCTGCTGGCTGCCTACGGCCCCGGCCCCCGCGGCGGCGCGATCAACATCTCCGCCGCCGCCAAAGGCGAAGGGAAATCGCAGTCCACCATCAAACGCTGGATCAAGAACCAAGCGACGCCGAAGGACGAGAACCGCGCACAACTGCTCGCCAACGCCCGCAAGGCCGCCGCGACCAAGTCCGGCCGCAGCGCCGCGATCACCACGCGCCGCAACAGCGCCGCAGGCGCGAAAATAGCGAAATATGGTGCGCGCCTGACTATTTCAGGCATTCAGGGACGTGAGGGATACGAGCGCGACCGCACCGTGCACTGGGACCTGCCGCCGGAACTGGCCGATGAAGCCCTGAAGGCCTACGAAGACAAGGGCGACATCGGGCTGGCGGACTTCATGGCCGACTACGCCAACACCGACGCCTACGGCAACCTCGACGACTGGAACGTTTTCACCTTCGACAGCGTCGCGATGGACGAGAAGGCCAAATGACCAGCAAACAACCAACCTGGACCCGCGGGCGCTTGGCCGCCACCCTCGGGGAATGTTATGGCCGCACCCCTACCGGCAAGGTCGATGTCACAGCGGTCGCCGCCGCGTTCAAGCGCGCACCCTCCACCGTCCGTAAATGGCTGCGCGGCACCGACGACCAGCCATCAGCGATGCCTGCGGCGCGGCTGCGTGAGCTGACCACCGGCGGCCCGCGCACAGAACGCGAAGCCGTCGGCAAGGCCGACTACGCGCGGGAGGCGATCGCACGTATCGCGCTGCCCAAGGACCGCGGCATCAACCCGCAATGGCGTCAGCAGGAGTGGCTGGACGCTCATTTCGTGCTGCTCATCCAGATCTATGACAGGCCCTGGCGGCAGCTGCTGATGACCAAGCGGGGCAACGCCGCCGACCAGGCTCGCAAACGCGGCGAAGTGATCGACCAGGTCGTGGTGCCGACCAAGTTCCACGGGGACGTGCTGATTCACGAGGTCATGGCCCACCAGGCCGCGTGGGCGGTGCGCCCGCCCAAGAACGCGCTGTCGGTAGGTCGCGGACAGGTGTGGGCCGACGATGCCCCGGAGATCGATCTGTCGGTGCTCGCCGTCGAACTCGGGCTGGCAGTGGACGTGGTCCACCGATGACCGCCCCAGCCACAGCGACGACGGTGGTGCTGTTGGTCGACGCGCCGGCGCTGTTGGCCTACGCCTATCGCAGTGTTCCGCTGTCTGCGTCCACGACGGCCTCCGGCCAACCCACCAATGCCGTATCGGGTTTCCTCACAACCATTTCCGACATTCTCGTGGCCGAGGTACCCACTCATGTCGCCGTGGTGTTCGACGGCGCAGGGCTGGGCCGCCGCGCCGAGATCGTGCCCGGCTACCGCGCCCACCACACACCACCGGAACTCGCACAGCAAGAACCCGTTCTCCGGGATCTGCTGCACACCATGCAGATTCGTGTTCTCGATGCACCCGCCGGGCTGGAAGCCGGTGACCTCATCGCCTCGCTCGCGGCTGGCACCGACGCCCCGGTGGTGATCGTCAGCGCCGACGACCGGATGCTGCAGTGCGCCACCAGCACTGCCACCGTCATCTCGCCGGCACCAGGACGTCGCCCCGATCGGCTCACCCCGCGCACCATTCAGGCCCGACACGGTGTCACCCTGCAGACCTACGTGGACTACCTCGCCCTGCGCGGAGACCGACGCCGCGGCCTGATGCCCGTTCCAGGCGTCGGGGACCGCACCGCAGCCGCGTGGCTCGCCGAGGCCGGCACCCTCGATACCCTGCTCGCCCGGCTCGACAACCGCTCTCGCGCCAGCACCATGCTGCGGGCTCACGCCGCCAAGGTCGCCACCTACCGGACCGTCCTGCGATTCGCCACTGATGTGACCGTTCCCCAACTCGACGAGCTCACCATTCCCAGGCTCACCGACCGCACCGGAATCCAGCAGCGGCTCAACGACCTCCAGCTCCCTGGTCTCGCCACCCAGATCCTCACCGCCCTCGGCGCACCCGCACCGCACGCCGCACCCGCGCAGCCGATCAGCCCCGGCGACGTCGCTACCTGGCTGTCCGACCACGCACGCGGTCGCGGTCGCCATGCGTTGGCCCTCACCGGCGACCAGAACAACATCGCCACCGTGGCCATCACCACCCCCGCAGGAGCGATCGGCTACTTCGACCTGACCGACACCACTGCCGACGATCGCGCTGCATTCGGGACGTGGCTCGCCGACCCGGCCGCGGCGAAAGCAGTGCACGACACCAAAGCCATGATCCACGCCCTGCGTCCACACGGCTGGCACCTGGCCGGGGTCGACATCGACGTCGCCCTCGCCGGTTACCTGCTCCATCCGGGTGGCCGTGACTTCACCCTGACCACGCTGGCGACCCGCCACCTCACCGGCGACGCATTCTTGACTCACCTGGGTGAGGTCGGCACGCTGTTCGCCGGCAATGGTGATCCCGCGGCGGTCGCCGACGCCGCACTTATCGCGCAGCTGGCCGACACGCTGTCCGCTGAGCTCGCCCACGCGGGCATGGCACGGTTGCACACCGGGGTCGAATTGCCCACGGCCGCAACACTGGCCGCGATCGAACACCGCGGCGTCGCTGTGGACGCCGAGCAGCTGGCCGCCCTGCGCGACGAATTCACCGCGACTGCGGATGCCGCGGCTGTGTCGGCGACCGAGATCCTCGGCCACCCTGTCAATATCGGCTCCACCCAGCAGCTACAGAAGGCCCTGTTCGAAGACCTGGGCCTACCACGCACCCGCCGCATCAAAAGCGGCTACAGCACCGCCGCCGAGGAACTGACCAGGCTGCTGAAGAACACCGGCCACCCATTCCTGCAACAGCTGCTGGACTACCGGTCCGCGGCCAAGCTGGCGTCGATGATCGACGGTCTGCTCAAACACGTCGCCGCCGACGGCCGGATCCACACCACACTGCAGCAGACCACCGTGGAAACCGGCCGGCTGTCTTCGGAGGCTCCGAATCTGCAGAACATCCCGATCCGTACCGACGACGGCGCCCGCATCCGGGAGGCCTTCGTGCCCGGCACGGGCTACGACCTGGTGCTGGCGGCCGATTACAGCCAGATCGAGATGCGGATCATGGCGCATGCCTCCGGTGACCGGCACTTGATCGACGCCTTCACCAGCGGCGAGGACATGCACCGCTATGTCGCTTCCCTCGTGTTCGGGGTGCCGGTGAGCGAGGTCACTCAGGAACTGCGCCGCCGCGTCAAAGCCATCTCCTATGGCTTGGCCTACGGCCAGTCCGTGCGCGGTCTGGCCACCGAACTCGGACTCCCGCTGGCCGAGGCCCGTGACCACTACAACGCCTACTTCGCCCGATTCGGCCGCGTCCGTGACTATCTCGACGGCTTGGTCGAAAAGGCCCGCCGCACCGGATACACCGAAACCTTGCTCGGCCGCCGGCGGTACCTGCCCGATTTGAACAGCAGCAACCCCCAGACCGTCGAGGCTGCCGAACGCGCCGCACTCAACGCGCCGATCCAGGGCACGGCCGCCGACATCATCAAACTCGCCATGACCCGCATCGACACCGCCCTGGCTGATGCGGGCCTGCGAGCACGCATGGTGCTGCAGGTCCACGACGAGCTGCTTTTCGAACTGCCCGCCGATGAAGAGCCCGCCTTGGCCGCCATCGTCGAACAGATCATGCCAGCAGTCGTCGAACTTGCGGTGCCGTTGGACGTCTCGATCGGCACCGGATGCAGCTGGGCACAAGCCCATCGCTGAGGGACGTGCCATCAGCGCTGTTCAGGCCGGGATTCGGGTCCTTTGATGTGAAACCGCCGTCATGCACACCCGCAGGCATGCGCGAGAGGGGGCGCGATCGCCGGACGTAAGACGTCTTCCTTCCAGCGCCCGCGAACCGATCCGCAATCCGACAGTGAAACGCCGGTTGCCTCCGCAACTAACACATCAATAGTGATCTACGTCACAGTTGAAGGTGTGAGAGCCGGCCCGAAGGTGCCTCTGCTGGAAAAGGCCAGGACTTCAGGGAGAACTGTTCGGCACCAGTGCTTTTCGATCTATTCCGACTGCGGTGGTGTTGCCCAGCAGATCGTTTGGGTTGGCCCGTGGTTGTTTGAGGTCGCCGCATTCGACCGCCTATAGCTCTCGGTGTTCTCAGAAAGTTGACACCGAGGGGAGGGGAATCGTGATCGCGGTCGGGCTGGCACGGCAAACGGATGTGCGTCGAAGCACTGGACAGCCGTGCACCGAACCCAGCCAGCCGGCGCTCGCCGCGCGGGATCTCGCAACTCACTCACCGGGCCGAGCCGCAGCCACAGCGCCATGGGCTCACCCTGTCCCGATCGGCCGCGGCGAGCAGGGCATGCGCCGGTCATAGCGAAATGTGGTGCGCCGCAAAGACGCACCCAAAATAGAAAAGGAACACCAGCAATGGGCGAAATCCTCTACATCGTCAACCTCGGCCTCTCGATCGTGTCGAACCTGATCAACATCGTGTGGCCCTTCATTCCACACTGACGAGAGAATCCAGGCTGGGCGGCCAGCGCACCAGCTGAAACGGGCTACCCCTGCTCTACGAACCCGCAGCAGGGGCAGTCCGGCGGGCTCACTGGTCGGGGGACGAGTACCGGCCGGCTATTGCTGAGAATCTGTTCGGCACCGCCCGACACCACTACCACGAATCGCCGCGCGACCACCTTGTCCCAGCCCCATCCGCCGATGGCCCGGCACGCCTTGCGCAACGGGAACCTTCCTGCCGTGCAACCACTTTCGTAATCCGCAGGGAGGTACACATCATGACCATTGCCGACGACCAGAGCATCGCCACACCCGCAGCTCAGCCCCGCACCGCGACCAGGCAACACCGCGCCCAAGCGGGCCGAAATCCGAAGGCCCGCATGGCGAATGCGGTTGCACCGTCCACAGCGCGGACGGAATCGGAGGTCGACGACCTCCTGGACCAGTCACGGGCCGTGGTCACGCCCGAGTTGCGCGCCGCCGTCGACGCCCTGCCGCAGGGCATCGGGCAGGTCGTGAAGTACCACTTCGGGTGGATGGATCAAGACGGCCGGTCCCTTGACGGCGACGGTTCGTGGGGCAAGGGACTGCGGTCGGCACTGGCGTTGGCCTGCGCGGAAGCTGTCGGCGGCCACGCATCCGCAGCGCTGCCCGCAGCGGTCGCGCTCCAGGTGATGCACGAGGCATCACTACTCCACGACGACGTATTCGATGAAGATCGCCTGCGGCGGCACCGGGAAACAGTCTGTGCCGCCTACTCCACCCCCACCGCAGTCCTCGCGGGTAACGCACTGTTCTTCGCGTCCATCCAGGCACTACTGCGCGGGGCGCCGCGGCACACCGTGGACGCGATAGCCGCGCTGACCGCAGCCGGTCAGCGCCTCAACGAGGGCGAGCGAGCAGACATTTCGTTCGAGACGCGTCGGGACGTGACTGTGACGGAGTGCCTGGACATGATGGCGGACAAAACCGCCGCCCTAATCGAATGCGCATGTGTGCTGGGTGCCCGCTACGGCTCGGCGACCTCCGAGCGCATCAACGCGCTCGGACGCTTCGGGCACCACCTCGGCATGGGATTCCAAGCAATCGACGACGACCTCGGCATCTTTGGCGACCCGCAAGTCACAGGCAAGCCCGCAGGCGAAGACCTGCGCCGCCGCAAACGCACACTGCTGGTGGTGAGGGCACTACACACCCAAACTCCAGCGGCCGCCGCGCTGGCCGCTATCTACGACGGCGAGGGACCGCTCACCGACACTGAGGTCCACGAGGCCGCTGAATTGATCGACGCGACAGGTGCCCGGCAATGGGTACGCGACTACGCCCGCCAGCAGATCGACGCTGCGCTTGAGCAGCTGACCCGAGCCCAGCCCACCACGCACGGCGCCGAGCTGCTCACCGCACTGGCCGCCCTCGTCGTCGACCGCAACATCTGAATCAACCCTGTCGCCTTGGAGATCCCATGACCACAGCACATTTCGCTGGGGCGAACCCGGCCGAGACCGTGTTTCTGCCGCTACCTGCTGCGTTGACTGTGTATTGTCCGTTTCCGCTGCCAGATCCCCCCTTCGATGTGGCGGGCATAGACCAGCAGGCGGTGAACTGGGCTGTAACCAACGGGCTATGCGAGTCGGGCAGCCGCGCCACGCGAATGGGTTGGGCCCACGGCATCGCGCCTGCCCTGCGGTTCGCCGCCGAGAGCACGGTCCTGGCAGCGACTAAGCATTTTCTGTGGGGCTCGCTACTCGATGACCATTGGGACACCCACCCCACCGGAATGGCCGCGCATGCCGGTGAGTTGCAACGGGTGATGGCCGAGGCCCCCGACGCTCCGCTCCCGCCAGACGACGAGTGGACAGCCAGCCTGCGGGATCTGCGTGAACAGCTTGAGAGCGTGCTCACCGATACCGAGTTCGCGGTCTTCCGCTACGAGCATGCCCTCTGGCTCAACGGCCAACTGTGGTACACCGAGCTCCGGCAGCGCGCCACACCACCCGAGATCGGCGAGTGGCTGCGTATGAGGTGGACCAAAGTCGGCGTCGGCACCTTGATTCCGTTCACCGGCGCGACCATGGGATCGCTGCAGATGACCGCCCGGCAATTCGACGAACCCTTGGTTCGAGCGTTCAGCCAGGCAACGATGCTGGCGTGCGCGATCCTCAACGACCTGTTCAGTGCCGCAAAAGAATTCGTCGCCGGGACGGGGGGAATGAATCTGGTCACCGTCCTCGGCCACGCCGAGCACCTCGATCCCGTCGCCGCCGTCGCTGCGGCCTGGCAGCTCTACGAGCGCCTCGTCATCGCGGTAGTGGTCCTGCAACAACGACTGCTGGCCGATCCTCGTCCCGCCGTCGCGCGCTTCGCCGCTGAGCTGCCCCAATGGATTCCGGCCGGACTGCACTGGGCCAGCACCACCGCACGTTACCGAGTGGACGACCAAGACAAGGCCGATCCCACTCCACCCACGCTGATCGTTTCCAGCGCACCGACACTGTGGGACCCCGCCGATCTCACACCGCCCCCATACCCCGAAATCGCGCGGTGGTGGCGGTGTCTCGCCTGACCAGCGAAGGAAGTTCCCGATGACTGACTCGACCGACCAGCTGCCGAACCCAGCACATCTGGACGCTGCCGACGCCATCGAGTTGGGACTGCGTTCACGTCGGCACACCGACGACGACGCCACGGCCAGCCGCATCCGCGTCCAGCAGTGGGTGCTCGAGCGAGGACTGGTCGTGAGCCCAGAGGCATTCGCATGGTTTGCGGCGTGGGGGATACATGATTTCGTCGCGAGCAGCTACCCCGACGCCACACCGGGTGAGGGGATGGATCTGGTCGGACGGTTCATGGCGGTCGCGATCCTGCTGGACGATCAGCTCGACGAGCTGGGTTCCCCGGCGGACTGCGCGCGCCAGGTGCGCCCGTTCCTCGACATCGTCGACGGCGGCGGGGAACGGATCCCCGCAGCGGCGACCCTGCCGCTGCACACGGCATTCGCCGAGATGATCCGTGACTGCCGCGCACGTGCTTCGGTCGCATGGTGGCAACGCGCCGCGCAGGCCTGGCAGGCCAGTCTTCTCGCGATCGTGCATGAGATCACCGACCGCGAACTGCGCGGGGGTCCAGCGCCTCGCGACATCCACCTCACCATCCGTCATGCGAGCGGGTTCATGGTGCCGTTCCTGGATGTGCTCGAGCCTGCTGCAGGACCTGAGTTCGAGCTGATCGATCTGGCCTACTATTCGCCACACCTTCGTCTGATGCGCGATCTCGTCGTCGATCTCGGCAACTTCGTCAACGACGTGTACTCGCTGCCGAAAGAGCTGGCCCGCGGCCAGACCAGCAACATGGTGATGGTCGTGCGCGCCGAGACAGGCCAGTCGGTGCCCGTAGCCCGGCGCGACGTACTCGACCTCATCGCTGCCCGCGTCCGACGCTTCCGCCAGCTGCACAGCGAACTGCCGCAGGTGTGTACCGCATTGGAGCTGAGCGCCCCCGACCGCGAGCGCACGCTGCGGTACGGGGCCGCTCTGGAGTATTGGTTGGGCGGCTACGAGCCGTGGCACCGTCGCAGCGCGCGCTACCTCAACGCGTTGGCCCAACGCCCGGCGCCCGGCCCCTGGGCGTATGAAGACCTGCTCACCGGCCCTGTCCCCGAACAGATCTCGGAGGGCCCGCGATGACGACCTACACCAGAGCCTCAGCACCCAGGCGCCTGCCGCTGATCGGGCACGCCGCCGGGCTGCGCGACCCGCTGTCGTTGCTGACCTCGTTGCCCCAGTACGGCGATCTGGTCAGTCTGTGGATCGGCCCGGCGCACCTGCTGATCGTGTGCCACCCGGACCTTGCGCGTGACGTGCTGACCCATGACCGGATCTACGACAAGGGCGGGATGCTGTATGAGCGATTGCGCGAGGTGATCGGCTCCGGTGTCGGTTCCTGCCCCAGCGATGCGCATCGCGGGCAGCGCCGCCTGGTGCAGCCCGCATTCCATCGGTCCCGGATGGCCGGATATGCGGCCGAAATGACGCGCCAGCTCGCCCTGGAATCCGGTCGATGGCGCGACGGCGGCACCCTCGCGGTGTATCCAGCACTCACCTCCGTTACCAGCCGCATCATCGCCAAGACGTTGTTCTCGAGCGACGAAATCACCGCGCACACTGATGAATTCGCGGCCGCGATGAGCACCATGCTGCAATCCATGGCGCTCCGAATGCTGGTCCCGCCAGCATGGGACCGATTGCCGCTGCCGGGCCGCCACCGGTTCCAGCGGGCACGTATCCGCATGAGGCATATCAGCGCACAGATCATCACCCACTACCGGGCCACCGGAATCGACGAGCCCGACGTGCTGTCGATGCTTCTCGCCGCCCGCACCGACATCGGCGAGCCGCTCAGCGACAACGCCATCATCGACGAGATCACGACGTTGTATCTGGCCGGCACCGAAACCAACGCCAGCACGTTGTCGTGGGCCTGTCACCTGGTGGCCGAGCATCCCAACGTGCAGCGGCGACTGCACGACGAGGCCGACGCCGTGCTGGGTCGGCGAGCCGCCACCTGGGACGACATCGGCCAGCTTGTCTATACCCGCCAGATCATCGACGAGACGTTGCGGCTGTGCCCGCCCGGCTGGCTCCTCACCCGCACCGCCACCACCGATGCCGAACTCGGCGGGGTGCCGATCCCGCGCGGCACGACAGTCGCCGTGAGCCCATACATCCTGCATCACAACCCCGACTTCTGGCCCGATCCGCAGACATTCGACCCCGACCGCTGGGCCGAGCCGGGACGCCCGCGCACCGACGCCTATGTCCCATTCGCAGGTGGTGCTCGCAAATGCCTGGGTAGCAACTTCGCCCTCGCACAGACCACGCTGTCGCTTGCGACGATCGCCGCCACGTGGCACCTGGAATCCCTGCCCGGCCCGGTACACCGGGGAATCGGCGCCACACTCACCCCGAACCGGCTACGGCTACGGCTGCACCGCCACCCGCCCGGCCACCGACACCGCCAGCCTCCCATGCCCCGAAATCGCCCGGCACTGGAGGTATCTCAGGCGAACACAAGTACCGCGGGGATACGAGACGAGAGCCAGCGAAAGGGTTGAGGCAGTGAGTGATTCGCACAGACCCGGCGTGAGCAAGGAGCAGCTGCTGGCACGGATCAGGGAACCTCGTGACTTGAAGAGGTTGCACCGCGCCGAACTCGTACAACTGGCGGAGGAGATTCGCCAGTTCCTGGTGCAGAAGGTCGCCGTTACCGGCGGGCACCTCGGACCCAATCTCGGCGTGGTGGAGTTGACCATCGCACTGCACCGGATCTTCGACTCGCCGGCCGATCCGTTGATCTTCGACACCGGGCATCAGGCCTACGTGCACAAGATCCTCACCGGTCGCAAGGATCAGTTCGACACGCTGCGCAAGCAGGGTGGGTTGTCCGGCTACCCGAGCCGATCCGAGAGCGCGCACGACTGGGTCGAGTCCTCGCACGCCTCGGCCTCGCTGTCCTATGCCGACGGCATGGCGAAGGCCTTCGCGCTGACCGGGCAGGACCGGCATGTGGTCGCCGTCGTCGGCGACGGCGCGCTCACCGGCGGCATGTGCTGGGAGGCACTGAACAATATCGCCGCCGCACCCGACCGACCCGTCGTCGTGGTGGTCAACGACAACGGCCGCTCCTACGCGCCGACCATCGGCGGCCTCGCCGACCGGTTGACCGCGCTGCGCACCCAGCCCGCCTACCTGCGATTCGCCGATGCGATAAAACAGCTCGAGCAGATCCCTGTTCTCGGCGGACCAGCCTATCCGCTGCTGCACGCGATCAAAACTGGTGTTCGTGATGCGATGAATCCGCAGGCGCTGTTCAGTGATCTCGATATCGAGTATGTGGGTCCGGTCGACGGTCATGATCTACAGGCGCTCGAATTGGCACTCTGGCGCGCCAAGGATTTCGGCGGAACAGTGCTCGTCCACATCGTAACCAGTAAAGGGATGGGCTATGCCCCCGCTGAGAATCAGTTGGACGATCAGATGCACGCTCCGGGACCGTTCGATCCCCTGAGCGGCCGAGCGGTGATGGCCCCAGCTGGGCAGAGTTGGACGTCGCTGTTCGCCGCCGAGATGGTTCGCCACGGTGAGCAACGCGACGATATTGTCGCGATCACCGCAGCCATGCCGGGGCCGACCGGTTTGAGCGCGTTCGCAGAGCGCTTCCCGGATCGGATGTTCGATGTCGGCATCGCCGAGCAGCACGCAGTCACCTCCGCCGCGGGACTGGCACTCGGCGGTGTGCACCCGGTGGTCACGATCTACTCCACATTCCTGAACCGCGCCTTCGACCAGGTGCTCATGGATGTGGCCTTGTTGCGCCTGCCGGTCACCTTGGTGCTGGACCGCGCAGGGGTCACCGGTCCCGACGGTCCGAGCCATCACGGCGTATGGGACCTGGCGCTGTTGTCGATAGTGCCCGGAATGCGAGTGGCCGCGCCACGGGACGCCGCAACACTGCGGGAGGAGTTGACCGAAGCACTGGCCACTACAGCACCGACCGCACTGCGATTCCCGAAAGGCCGTGTTGTCGCCGAGATCGCCGCGGTCGACCAGATCGACGGAATCGATGTGCTGGTCGTCCCCGAATCCGGTTGCGCCGCTGACGTTCTCGTCGTCGCCGTGGGCGCCATGGCGGGCGTCGCCGTCGAAGCCGCAGCGATCCTGACACATCAAGGCATCCGTGTGAGGGTCGTCGACCCCAGGTGGGTCCTGCCCGTTCCCGACGCCCTGACAAAACTCGCCGATCAAGCCGGCGTGGTCGTCACCATCGAGGACGGCATCGACAACGGCGGCATCAGCGCCTCGGTTGCACGCCACCTCGCCGAGGCGAATATCGACACCCCGGTGCGTGGCATCGGTGTGCCCACACGATTCCTCGAGCACGCATCGCGCGACGAACTCCTCCACAGTCTCGGGCTAGACCCCACCGGCATCGCGCACCGTATCGCTGCTTGGCTGACCGGGCCGCATGTCGCCGAGCCGACACCATAGAAGCGGAAGGAAACGCCACAGTGACACATACCCTGATCAGCACACAGCCGCAGGCCCACGACAGCGCACCCACGGGCAAGCGGGTGCTGCTAGCCGAACCGCGTGGCTACTGCGCCGGTGTGGACCGTGCGGTCGAGACGGTGGAGAAGGCGCTCGAGAAGCACGGCGCCCCGATCTACGTGCGCAAGGAGATCGTGCACAACCGCCACGTGGTGCAGACGCTGCGTGAGCAGGGTGTGATCTTCGTCGACGAGACCGACGAGGTGCCCGAGGGGGCTCTGGTCGTATTCTCCGCGCACGGTGTCTCACCCGCGGTGCACGAGTCGGCGTCAGCACGCAATCTGCGCACGATCGATGCGACCTGCCCGCTGGTGACCAAGGTGCACCGGGAGGTGCGGCGTTTCGCCGCAGACGATTTCGACATCGTGCTGATTGGTCACGCTGGTCACGAGGAGGTCGAGGGCACTGCCGGTGAGGCACCGGATCAAGTGCAGTTGGTCGACGGTCCCGACGCGGTCGATGCCATCACGGTGCGCGACGAATCAAAGGTCGTCTGGCTGTCGCAAACCACGCTGAGCGTCGACGAGACCATGGCCACGGTGCAGCGGCTGCGCCAGCGTTTCCCGGCACTGACCGATCCGCCGAGCGATGACATCTGCTACGCGACCCAGAACCGTCAGGTTGCGGTGAAAGCGATGGCGCCGGAATGCGATCTGGTGATCGTCGTCGGCTCCGGGAACTCATCGAATTCCGTGCGCCTGGTCGAGGTGGCCCTGGACGCCGGAGCCCGAACAGCCTACCGGGTCGACTACGCCCGCCAGGTGGAACCCGGATGGTTAGATAACGTTCGCACTGTCGGAGTGACCTCGGGCGCTTCGGTGCCCGAGATATTGGTTCGCGGTGTGTTGGAGCTGTTGGCGCAAAATGGTTTCCGTGAAGTACAGGCCGTGACGACCGCTTCCGAAACGGTGGTCTTCTCCCTTCCGCGAGGTGTACGGGCAGGCCGCCGATCAAGCCCGGATGTTCAAAGCGGCAGGGCCCACGATGAATAACGCCACCGCGCTCGGCATACCGACGATGGGTAGTGTGTCACCCTCAACGGCCGTTCTCGCCTCTCGCCGCCAGACCCGCCAATTGATGGTCGGCACTGTCGGAGTCGGCAGCGACTTCCCAGTGGCGGTTCAATCCATGACCACCACCAAAACCCACGACGTCAACGCCACCCTGCAGCAGATCGCCGAACTGACGGCCTCGGGCTGCGATATCGTGCGCGTCGCCTGCCCGCGTCAGGAGGACGCCGACGCACTGGCGACCATCGCGCGCAAGAGCCAGATCCCCGTCATCGCGGATATCCATTTCCAGCCGCGCTATATCTTCGCCGCCATCGATGCGGGTTGTGCCGCGGTGCGCGTAAACCCGGGCAATATCAAGGAATTCGACGGCCGGGTCGGCGAGGTCGCCAAGGCCGCCGGCGCGGCGGGCATCCCGATTCGCATCGGCGTGAACGCCGGTTCGCTGGACAAGCGGATGTTGGAGAAGTACGGCAAGGCCACCCCGGAGGCGCTGGTCGAATCGGCGCTATGGGAGGCGAGCCTGTTCGAGGAACACGGCTTCGGCGATATCAAGATCTCGGTCAAGCACAACGATCCGGTGGTCATGGTCGAGGCCTACCGCCAGCTGGCCGCGCAGTCCGATTACCC
>NZ_BDBY01000186.1 GCF_001613225.1 Nocardia pseudovaccinii NBRC 100343 | reverse complement strand
GGGCAGATCCTGCAGTCGCTGAACCTGCGCCCGCGCAAGCTCGAGATCGTCTCCTGCCCGTCCTGCGGGCGCGCCCAGGTCGATGTGTACACCCTGGCCAATGCGGTGAGCGCCGGTCTGGAGGGCATGGAGGTGCCGCTGCGGGTGGCCGTGATGGGCTGCGTGGTGAACGGCCCGGGTGAGGCGCGCGAGGCCGACCTCGGTGTCGCCTCGGGCAATGGCAAGGGCCAGATCTTCGTCAAGGGTGAGGTCATCAAGACCGTGCCGGAGGCGCAGATCGTGGAGACCCTGATCGAAGAGGCGATGCGCATCGCGGAGATGGGCGCGAACACCACCACCGGGCGAACCGATGCCAAGGGGGCCTGACTGTGCCATCGAAAGATCGTCCGCAGATTTCGATCTGATCCAAACAGAAGACGGAGCATGATGATGGCTGCCCAGTCACTCCGGCACTGTGTACTGCGAAGAACCCCTCCATCCCCCCCTGGCCCTCAAACGAACTTTGTGGGCAGCAGGGATACTCGTGTCGGTCTGCGGGGTGACGGCAGCGGCGTGCTCGTCGGATCCGCCGGAGACCGGCATGGCGTCCGAAACGCAGGCGAGGCCGTATCAGCAGCTGCTGTCTGGGGCGGATCGGGACGCGGTGGCCTATCGGGACGCGATGCGGCAGGTCGATCCGTGCGGATATCTCGACGAGGCGGCGGATAGGTGACCCGAACTACTGGGGCGCTGATGGCGAATTCGCAAGTTGCGCAGCACTTTTCCAGGTGGACCTGTGCCCGGCGGCGGTGGCGGCGGCCGCGAGCCCACATCTGGGCCAGAGGCCGGCGCGGGCGCAGTCACATTTCGCGCAGAACTGGGCGACGGCGTCGTCCGGTGAAGTTGTCACAGTGGCTGCTTTCTGCGTCGGGCATGGGTGGCAGTTGGTCAGTGAGGGCCGTGCGCAGGCGCTGGGAAACCCCGTGTTTGCGGGCCGGATCGGCCAGCCGAGGGAAGACGACGATCGAGTCGCCGTCATAGCGCGGCACGACGTGGACGTGGAAGTGGAAGACGGTTTGGTGGGCGGCCCGGCCGGTGGCGTGGACCAGGTTGATGCCGGACGCCGCAGGAGTCCCGCAGAGCGCTCGCCACCTGCTTGATAGCCGCCATGAGTGTTGGAGCGACTGTTCCGGGATGTCGAGCAGATCCTGGAAGTGCGGCTTGGGAACGAACGAGTACGGGTGTGACTTCAGATTTCAGCCCACGCCCAGGGCTTTGAGCTGTGTAGTGCGAGATGCATTGAGCGGCAATGCTGTTCGGGCTCGGAGTGAGCGGCAGCCTGACATCCAGGGTCCCCCATCCGGTAGCACACATAGTGAGTGGAGACATCGGCGCGAACAAAGTCGGGGAGGTGCGCGATGCCGGTTTCCAGCGCCGGATGTTCGTGGTCGACAGGCCGGGGGCCCACACCATTCCGAGCTCGTCGAGCTGCGCGATCTTCGCGGAGGTTAGTGCGCCGGTTCTTCAGATATGTTGTGTACATGCAATCCACGCGCCTAGTAGGACTTTGTCGCTGACGCGAAGGACTGAGGAACGCGTGCGCGTTGACTGCGACACATGCACGGGCGCGACTATCATTGCGGCCCAGGTCTGCTGGCTGTCCTCAGCTGGGAGAAACCTTCTCCGGAATGCCGATCCAGGCCACTGTAGCGAGCCCAAGCCCCCCGGCCGCGAAGGCAGCCGCGAACCACTCGCTGGAGACCGCCGTGTCGGCGAGGAGGAAGGCGGGCGGCAGGTACAACGACAGCAAGAGCAGGCGGCCAACCACAGGACGGCCCTTGTGCAGCAACAGAACTCCGCTCACCGCGCCCAGCGTCACGAGCGGGGCAAGCACCAGAGATACCGATGTCACGCCACGACCTCCTTTCCCCAGACAGAGCCGACGCAGTCACCATAAGCGGGCTTCCAGTTCGGGGCACATCCGCGCCCCCTCGACGGAACCACCGAGACCCGTCCACGTGCGCTGATCACTTCGACCGCATCGCTCTTGGCGCAGCTCAAGCGGTTCCGTAGCGCGTGCGCTCGATCAAATAGCTTGTGCGACCTCTGCCGCGATAGCGGCTGCAGCTGCGGTGGGGTCTTCGGCGGCGGCGACGGCCCGGCCTATGACGAGGATGTTCGCACCGGCGCGAATGGCCTCGGCAGGGGTTGCGATTCGCTGTTGGTCGTGTACAGGGCTTCCGGCGGGGCGGATGCCAGGAACGACGGTGAGGATATCGGAAGCTTTGCTCCTGATGACAGGAAGATCGGTTGCAGCACAGACGATGCCGCCACATTTTGCTGTGACAGCGTCGGTCAGGCGTTCACTGAGCAGTGCGGGAGAGGCGTCGGGTGCGCTGGTCAGAACCGTGACCGCGAGAACAGTCGGCGCCGGCATATCTGCCGCATCCGCGCCTTCCTGGAGTCCTTTCACCGCCGCCTGCAGCATGGCCTTTCCGCCAGCCGCGTGCACGGTCAGGTACTGCACGCCCAGTGACCCGAGAACCGTGCTGGCACCGTAGACGGTGTTCGGGATGTCATGCAGCTTGACATCGAGGAAGACGTCCATACCGATGTCCTGGATGGCTCGCACCGCGCTGTGACCGGCGGCGCTGAACAGCTGAAGCCCGACTTTCGCCACACCGATGCTGGGCTGCACCGTTTTGGCGAGGGCCAGGGCAGCGCCCAGGTCGCTGGTGTCGAGCGCGATGGCCAGCCGGTCCCGGGCATTGGTTGGCGAGGTGTGCATCGAGGGTCCTCCTAGTCGTTTTCGAGGGGTGCTTCGTATGTGTCGAACGTGATGACGCTGCCGTGCGCCGGTCTCACGTTGCAGACGGCTTCCAGCGCTTCACCCTCGGCGCCGTAAGTGCCGTGAATGTGTTCGATGACGATGCTGTCGGCATCAATTCCGAAAACCTGCTGTTCTGCGTCGTTTGCGTGCCGGGCTCGAATTTCGTTGGCGGTGCGGGTCACGACGTGTCCGGATTCTTCGACGTAGGCTACGACGTGGATGCGTTCGTCGTTCTCTAGTCGGGGAGCAGCCGCGACGATGGATTCCGGGAAGAACATCGAGGTCTCTTCGGTCGGCACATCATCGACGTACGTGCGGCTGCGACGGTGGAAAACGCGAGCGCCGTTGTCGACCTTGAGCAGATGGGCGATTACGACCGGTGCCGTGATCCATTCACGCGCGACGGTGTCTTTCCGCACCGATCCGCTCACATCGCCTCCGAAGACCAGCCCCTGCGCGGCGCGTGCACGTGCGTAGCGGCCGTTCATCGGCCACCTGATTCCCCGCAATTCTGGCGGCATGGGAACGGCCCGCATGCCGGGCCGGGCGATCACCAATCCTTCGGCGACCAGCTGTTGCACTGCCCGGCCTGCGGTCTTCATGTTGACCTCGAAGCGGCTGGCGATGTCGGAGGTGCTGGGAAGCGCCCCGGTGTCGTAGTCGCCGGCGAGCACTTCAGCTCTCAGTGTCTCGGCGATCGAGACGTATTCGGGCTGTTTGGCCATGCCCTGACGGTACCGGAGTACTAGCGGTCATCGGCAAACCCCTCACCGCCTGGCACCTATCCACCTGGTGGACAACCGCTAGGTGGCTAGGTACCGTAAGTGAATTGGATTGGCCGTGCAGCATCTCGGCCAGGCACATCGTGCCCGGCGATTCGCCTGCTTGCACCACGGCTTCTCTGCAGCGCCGAGCGCAGCCACCGGAGGTGGAGAAGAACATGATGCAGACACCGCTGATCTCGACGGATTGCGTCTCCGGCTTGCCTTCGCGCGACCGCCTTCTGATCGCTGTGTGCAGCGACAAAGACGATCCGGATCCGATCTGTGGGTGGGCGCGAGAACTCGTGCGTCTGCACCGCGCGCGACGAGAGTTCCCAGCCACGGCCGCCGTGTGCGACTGCCGCCGGGGCGAGGTGATTACGCAGATCAGCGCGTTGGCTGGTGCTGTAGAGCCTTCAGCGACTGTCGAACGCTCGCTCGGCGTGCTGATCGACCGGATCGCCGCCGCCGCTGAACGTGCGATGGGGCACCTGGCGGTGTCGGGCGCCCGCTCCGAGCAGATGCATGCGGCATGGACAAAGCTGGCCGAACTCGAGCTCGAGTACAGCGCGCTGATCTGTGACCGGTTCGCCTCCCGTGAACGGGCCCCATCCTGACGGGCCGCTCGCAGCACTGGCTGTTAGACCGCCGAATCTCGCGCGAAACATCCTGACCACCAACACCATTGACGGCTCCCGGTCCGGCTCCGGTCGAGCCGCGCCCTCACACGTCTTCTATCTGGTTCCGCCACATCTATGGAGGTGACTCTGATGAGCACGTTGATCGAGATCTCGAAGCGCAAACCCCGGGAGATCCCACGGGTTTTCGATTTCCAGACATCCATCGAGACGATCCGCGCGCACCACTGGCGAGTATTCAGCGACGCGTACAGCGGCTGCGCGTTCAACTGTTCATATTGCCTGTACAAAGGGCCTGACGACTACGGTCGGCATGTGAAGGTGTCCCCCGGGTCGGCCGAGGCCGACCCGTCGATGGGCATTCTGGACATCGGTACCACGACCGACCCTTATCAGCCGATCGAGGGCACCGAGCTACGCACTCGCGGAATTCTGGAAGCCGCGCTCGCCCAGCGGATTCCGGTGTTCATACTGACACGTGGAACGATGGTCACCCGGGATATCGACGTGCTGGCCGAGCTGGCCAAGCAGGGCTTGGTCGAGGTGTGCTTCTCGGTGATCACCCTGCGGGAAGACTTGGCGCGGACCCTTGAGCACCGCGCTCCCGCCCCCGCCGACAGGCTCAAGGCCGCCGAACAAGTGGCCGCGGCCGAAATACCGGTCAGTTTCCACGTCGCGCCGGTGATCCCGGGCCTACAGTCGCCGACCGAGATGGACCGGCTCGGATACGAGTTGGCGTCGCTGGGCTCGCACGTGTTCAACGCGGTACTGGGCGCTCAAAAAGGCTGGTGGGACACGTTTTACGGTGTGATGGAGGGGGCGGCGGACGCGATCGACTCGATCGAGGCGTTCCGGGCCGCGTATCCACGCGAGCTGACGTTCGAGCGGGACGCCGCGGTCAACTGCGGCTTGGCCGATGCGCTGTCGACCCTGCTGCCGTTCCGCGACGGAGTGACCAGGGGCGGGGCGACGTTCGTGGCGGAGAACTTCCCGCACCTGACCACCGGCCCGTTGGAAAACGGCATCTACCGGTGGAAGTTGCCGACGGTGTACGACATGGCGCGGTGGGTGAGCGCGCAGACGGGGCCGGTCGACTGGGACATGTTCTGCGCCTGGTATTCCGGTCATACACCGGGGGACCGGCTGACCGCTTTGGTGCGCGGGCTGTGGGACCAGGGCGAGCTGTTCGTCGGCACCGCCGTCGGCCCCGCCGCCGAGCCGGGAACCTACAGTGGCGGCGCCGAGGTCGGCGAGACCGCGCGCACGACGCTGGTGGCGCGGCGCGGGGCACGGAAATGACCGGACCGGCCGCAGGTTCGACGACGGCGGCGGGTCAGATCCGCACGTTGACGCACCTGGTGCGGCGCGCGGAGTCCGAGCTACGGCCTGACGTGTGGGCGTATATCGACACCGGCAGCGGCGATGAGGTCACCGTCGCCGACAACCGTCAGGCGTTCGGGCGCTGGCAGCTGGTGCCTCGGCAGCTGGCCGGGGTCACCACCGCCGACACCGGCACGACCTTCCTGGGGATCGGCCTGTCGGCGCCGGTACTGACCGCGCCGATCGGGTGCGACCGGTTCCTGTGCGATGACGGGCTGCGGGCCGTCGCCGCCGCGGCGGCTGATTCCGGGATGGCGGCGGTGGTGGCTGAAGCGTCGGGGTGGCCGCTGGAAGACGTGGCCGCAGCGGCGACCGGTGGCTCGATGATCATGCAGGCCCATGCGAGCGGGGAGATCGGGCAGTTCGTGGAACTAGCCGATCGTGCCGTCGCGGCCGGGTATCGGGCGGTGTGCGTGACGATCGACTGCCCGGTCCTGGGGTGGCGGGAGCGGCTACGCCGTCTCAGCGTCTCCATCGATCCCGCCCACTACTCGGGAAACCACCCCGACGGCCGGTTCGCGGCGACGCTGGTCGGTGAGACCGGGTCGTCGTGGACCTGGCGGACATTGCGTGACGCTGCCGACCGGCTCACCGTGCCGCTGATGGTGAAGGGGGTGCTGTCCGCGTCCGACGCGGTGCACGCGGTCGACTGCGGGGCGAGCGCGGTCGTGGTGTCCAACCACGGCGGCCGCCAACTCGACAGCGTCCCAGCCACTCTCGACCAGCTGCCCGAGATCCTCGAAGCGGTCGACGGACAGCTGGCAGTGGCGGTCGACGGCGGAATCCGTTCCGGCGGCGACATCTTCAAGGCCCTGGCGCTGGGCGCGGACGCGGTGCTGATCGGCCGGCCGGTCGCGATGGGCTTGGCGCTGGAGGGGCGGACCGGTGTGAAGGCGGTGCTGGACCTGTTCACCGCCGAACTGGCACGCACCATGGTGCTGGCCGGCTGCGCCCGCATTTCCGATATCAACCCCGATCTGCTGCGGAGACGACGATGACCACACTTGACCCGACCGGCCTGACCGACCACATCGACAGCGACGCCGAGGTCCTGATCGACCGCACAGGCCGACACTGGCACGCGCACCCGGAGCGGCTGCAACTGTCCGGGGATGCACTGATCGGCGGGATGCGCCGCGACCCGGCCGAGCGAATGGTGGTGCACGCGCCCGCGACGGGTGACCCCCTCGGCGCGGCCGCGTACACGACCGCTGAGGAAGCGCACGAAGCGATCCGCCTGGCCCGCAGCGAATTTGGCACCGGCGAGTGGGCCCGCTCCCACCCGGACGACCGCGCGGCAGCACTCGGGCGGTGGGCGGAGCTTCTCGACCGCCACGGCGACGAGCTGGCCGTGCTGATCTGCGCCGAAACCGGCAAACCGATCCGCGACTGCCTAGAAGTAGACGTCGCCGGATGCGTGCGGGCGATTCGCTGGTCCGCTGCCGCGATCGGCAAACACGGCGGACACCATCCCGACACCGGCCCACACTCCCTGGCGGTCGTGGCCCGGGAGCCAGCAGGGGTGGTCGCGGTCATCGCGCCGTGGAACTTCCCGCTCGCGGCACTGGGATACGAAGTGGCACCGGCGTTGTCGCTGGGCAACGCGGTACTGCTCAAACCGTCCGAGCACGCCCCATACGCGGTGCTGCGCGCGGCCGAACTCGCGCACCAGGCCGGCGTCCCGGGCGGGGCGCTGGCGGTGCTGCCCGGCGGGCCCAGCACCGGCGCCGCGCTGGGCCGTCACACCGAGGTCGACGTGATCACGGTGGTCGGGTCCGCGCTGACCGGGCGAGCGTTCCGCCGGTACGCGGCCGAAACCGGTGCCCAGGTGTGGTGCGAGTTGGGCGGGAAATCGACCGCCATCGTGTGCGCCGACACGCCCGGCCTCGATCAAGTGGCACGGAAACTGGTGTGGGGCGCGACATTCAACGCCGGGCAAATGTGCACCGGCGTCAACCGCATCCTCGCCGACCGAACGATCGCCGCCGAACTGACCGTCGAACTGGAGACCGCACTCGACCGGCTGATGATCGGCGACCCCCGCGACTGGGACACCGACATCGGCCCGATGATCACCCCTGAAGCCGCAGGCGCGGTCGCGGGCGCGATCGATCAGGCCTGCGCTGATGGTGCGGTTCTGCGGCGCGGCGGCCCGCTTACCACGCCACCGACCCGCGGCGGTGCCTACCTCGCCCCGACCCTGCTTACCGCCGTCAGCCCGACCATGCCGATCGTCGTCGACGAAGTGTTCGGACCGGTCACCTCACTTATCGCCGTCGGCAACCCTGACGAAGCCGTTGCGGCAGCAGCGGGTTTCGGTACCGGCATCGCCGCCTCGGTGTGGACCGCCAGCCTTGACACCGCGCTGACCGTGGCCGGCCAGCTCAAGGTCGGCACCGTGTGGGTGAACGACTTCGAGGCCGACGACCTGACCGTGCCGGTCGGCGACCTCGGCCGCGGCGGGTCCGGGCACTCGAAAAGCCTTGCTGTCCTGGACAAATACAGTCGATGGAAAACGACGTGGGTCACCGTGCGCGCACGGTGACCCACGTTGCCGGGGCGGTCAGTAGGCGCGAGCGAAAATCACCCGCTTGCCGTAGGCAGCCGGGGCATCACAGCGCACGCACCGGCCGCTCTCCGGCGGCCCGTCCAGCGGCACGCAGCGCGGCGTCGCCGCGGTCGCGGCCTTGACTTGGTCCTCGCACTCGGGTTGGCCGCAGTGCAACGCGACGGCCCACCCCGACGCCACCGCCGCCTCGAAACCAGTCCAGTCGTCCACGGTCACCGTCCGCGACTGCCGGAACTCGCTCGCCCGCGCCAGCAGCATCGCCTGGAACTCCTCAAGGACCTGCGGCATCTGCTGCGGCAGCGCATCCAGGGCGATCGACTGCTTGCCCTCCCCTAGGCGCAGCGCCATCACCGCAGTCCCCGCCGCCAAATCGCGGGGACCGAGTTCGAGCCGGACCGGTGCGCCTTTCAGCTCCCACTCGTTGAACTTCCAACCAGGCGACAACTGGTCGCGGTCATCGACGTGAACACGCACATCAGCGGCCCGCAGTTTCGCGGCCAGCTCATGGGCGGCCGGGACGACGGTGGTGTCGGTGCCGCGGGTGATCGGCACGATCACCACCTGGTGCGGCGCGAGCCGCGGCGGCAGCACCAGGCCGCGCTCGTCACCATGGGTCATGATCAGCCCGCCCAGCATGCGGGTGCTCATCCCCCACGACGTGGTGTGGGCCAATTCCTCACGCCCGTCAGCGGAGCTGTAGCGGATCCCAAACGCGGACGCGAAGTTGCGGCCCATGTAGTGGCTGGTCCCTGCCTGCAGCGCCTTGCCGTCGCGCATCATGGCCTCGATCGTCACCGTCGACACCGCACCCGCGAACCTCTCGCCTGCGGTTTTCTCGCCGGGAACCACCGGCATCGCGCCCAACTCCCGTGCGACCCGCTCGTAGATGCCCAGCGCCAGCATCATCTCCTCCCGCGCCTCGACCTCATCGGCATGTGCGGTGTGCCCCTCCTGCCAGAGAAACTCGGTGGTACGCAGGAACATGCGCGGCCGCAGCTCCCACCGCACGACATTTGCCCACTGGTTCAGCTTCAGCGGCAGGTCACGCCACGACTCGATCCACTTGGCCATCATCTCGCCGATGATTGTTTCGCTGGTGGGCCGCACCACCAAGGGCTCCTCGAGTAGCTTGCCGCCGGCGTGGGTGACTACCGCCAGTTCCGGGGCGAAGCCCTCGACGTGCTCGGCCTCCCGCTTCAAGTACGACTCTGGGATGAGCATCGGGAAGTAGCAGTTCTGGTGACCGGTTTCCTTGATCTTCGCATCCAGCTCGGCCTGCAGCAGCTCCCAGATCGCGTACCCATACGGTCGGATCACCATCGTGCCTTTGGCCGGACCCCGGTCGACAAGGCCCGCCTTGATCACGACGTCTTGGTACCAGGAAGCGAAATCATCCTGAGTGGCGGTCACACCGCGCTCGTCCCGTGCCATAGCCGCAAGGCTAAACCAGACCGGTGACCCACCTCACTCCGATATCGCACCGGCAAGCAGCCGCGGCGCGGACCCTCGTCAGCTGAGTCAGGACGTGCCTGCTTGTTCGAACCCTAGGAATGATCAGCAAGGTGAATCAGCCCAAGCCTGCCTCTGCAACTTGGTCCGGTCCGCGCCGCGAGCCTCTGCTGATCAAAGCGCTCGTGTGCACGGTGCTTGCCGGACTGGCGATGGCGGGCGCTATCGCCACGGTGGTCCAGTGACAGCGCACGTCGACGCCGAAATCCTGAGTAGCCTGCCTGATGGGAGGGAAAGGTGTTGGCAGACAATCGGATCGAGGACAGTGATTTGTCGGGTGACGACAAGGATGTCGTCGAATCGGTGACGGCCGGTTTCATCGCCGAAGCACTCACCGATGGGCGGATCTCTTCCAGCCCGCTGCGGGCTCTCGCCAGGCATGAGAGACAGAACTCCCTGGCCGTCAGCTGATCAGCGACGAGGAGCCAGATCGCCACCGCGACTTCGCGCTGACGGTGAACCAGACAATGAATCTGGCCTGGCCGCACCATGTGCCCAATGCCCCAACAGTTTTCGTGCTTCCCGCCGAATTGATGCCGCCCATTCACGCGGCGCTTCCGTCGAGGGTGGTGGAGCTGAGCCTGACTCACCTCGCCGAATTCGCGGCGCGGATACTCAACGATGTGGGCGAGCTGGCAGGAGAGGGTCGCACGGGTCCGCTTCATGGCGACGTTCGACGGCGAAGCGGTCGTGACACTGATGGACGTTCGTGCCGGGGCCACGTCGTGGGGGACGCTGACCTTCCGTGTCACCGCGACCGGGGTGGAAGGCAACATCAAATGTCAGTAGACGGCCGTAGTTAACACCTCGCTGACCTGGGCAAATGGAAAGCCGTCAGCGACACCGGAATGTCATTGGTGTGGCGACGCGAGGATGTCGGCAGGACTCTCGGATTCGGAGAAATGGCCCTGATCTGGCGGGTCAGGCCGACACCGGCCGCCACCGACATTTTTCTGATGGCGAGCCTGCCGATTCCTCGACCTGCCGCTGTAAAAGCCACCGCGTTAGTTACTTTCGGAGTCCGCCATGGGAGTTGGCGCGTTGCTCAGCTCTCGTCCTCCCAACGTGCCAGGAAGGCGGCGATCTGTTGCAGCAGTTCGCGTCGTGGTGTCCCGGTGCGGTCTTCGAAGAACGCCAGAACGATCGCTGTCAGGTTTTGGTAGCCCATGACCAAATTGATCAGGTCTTGCTCGGTCTGGTCATCGGAGATCAGCTCAAGAAGCCGTTCGACATTGAACGACATGCCTGTGCCGTTCTCGCCATCAATCATGTGCGCGGACAGGGCCTCGATCGCCATCCGGGTTGCCTCAAGTTGTCGCTGCCGAATTGTCATCTGCTTAGCGTAGGAACCTGATGAGACAAGCTCCGCGCCCTGACGCGCCCGGGTCTGCTGGTCTGCTACTGCCAATCCCCGATGGTGAGATGTCCAATCCGGACAAATCTGCGAGTAGGACGAGTCTCTGACCAGCATGCTCGCATCCTTTTCCGGATTGTCGATCGGCTTCCCGTTCCGGAAAAGGATGCGAGCATCGGAGAAAATCCGGGCGAGTGCCGAATCCAGCAGCAGGCGCCGTTCACCGGTCCGACACTGCAGGTTTCACCGTTCTCCATCCGGCTACCTCGCCTGCCAATGCCAAACAGGGACCTGTCATCAACCGAGGTCAGCGCCCTGCCATAGCCGCAATGTCGACCAGATCGGGTTCGGCGGGTGGTGCCTCACTGAGATCGAAATGGGTTGGGGGTACTGAGCGTCCCGAAGCCTTGGTTTGTGCGGACGAGAAGCGTGGTGTCGGTGACACGTGGCAGGGAGTGCAGTAGGCTGCCGACGGGAAAGATCAGTTGGCCATCCAGAACATTGCTGCCGCGGTAAATAGGAATTCGGGTCTCTACCTTCCAACCTCGGATGGTCTCGTCGAGCTCTTGAATCTTCTGCGCTTGTTCGCCGGACACGTTTGTCTGCCTCGCTTCTGTGCGGCGTTGTGATCGCGGCGCCGATCCATTGTGCTCTGAAACCTGCATCCACGTGAGAACGTAGTCCCCAGCGAGCGGCCGGCGTCAAGTCCGGCTCACCGGGTCGCCGACGTGGTGCGTGTTCATGATTTCGCCTCTCATGTTCGATCAGGGACGTCGTCATTGCTGGTCACACAGCTTGATGGCGAGGAGATCGTCGGTTTCGCCGAACTACGCGAATCCGGGCCGCCCGTATCTGGGCGACTGTGCACGCGGCCGGTCGCACCGGTAGCCGTGAGAAGATCGAACGCGCATAGACTCGGGAGATGTCGCGGCGACCCGTCAGATGAATTGTGGTTCGGCAAATTGCCTTCCCCGTGGCCGGAGCGACTGCTCGGATGTGTAGACACTCGGCACCCAAGTGGCAGGCGTCCACCGCCGCCTCAGCGATGGCGAGGTTCATGGGCTCGGATTCATCGTGGCTCCTCGTTTCGATCGAAGACCAGAGTGCCTGTGGGGTGCACGGGGTATCGCTGGGATGCGGTCGGTGTGCAGACGCGCCCTGCCCGTCGCTGGGCTTGTTCACAGCGGGCTCTTCACAGGCAGCAGTGCGGTGCGGGACTCGCTCGGGACGCCGCGCGCCGGTGTCGCCTTCACCTCGGCGTGCTGGGAACGGGACGTGCTGTTGTGCCTGGTCAGGTGTGTGATCAGGACGCTGGCGCGCGGACATAGCCGGCGCCGAGGTCGAAGGTGTAGTCGATGTAGCTGGGCTCGAACGGACGCTGCAGGTCGCCGTCGAGCAGCATCACGACCGTGTCGCCGATCTTGCGGAAGACGATGTTGGCTGGGGCGCAGTCGAGATCGGGATCAGGTGTGACGCGAAATGTCATGCCGTCGGGAATCTCCTCGACCCTTACCCAGCCGGGCTGCCCGCTGGCGAGCTGACGGGCCAGGGCCCCGCGCTCAGCGGCGGTGACAGAAAGGAACTCGGCGACAACGAGATCGCCACGATGACGAGCCGTTCGCTCCCACAAACGCAGGTCTTGGATTGCGAGACGAGCTCGGACGGTAGTGTTTTCGTCCGTGGTGCTGTCGATGTCAGTCACGCCCGGCCACCCCGGTGTTCTCACGTTGGGCGCTCGCTCGCCAGCGGCGGTTCTCGGCAGCCCGATTGGCGCGGCGGACGGACAGTGCGGCGTGGCGGCCGTGCGCGTTGCGGTGTAGGTAGCAACGGCAGCCGTGGCCGGAATACCGGCACTTCCCCCGATACGGCGGGGGGCTGTCGTAGAGCATACGGGCCATCAGCGGAATTCCTTTCTCACGAACAGATGTGGGCGGTACATCAGCCTCGGTCGGTCCTGGTGTCGAAGTAGCGCCTGGTGTGCAGCCGTCTTGGGGTCGTCGGGTGTGGGCTGAAGGGTTGGGGCGTCATCAGTGGCCGTCCAGGCGCGATGACAAGGCGTCGAAGGCGGCTCGGAGCGATGGATGACGGGTGCTCAGGGTCCACTGGGGGTTGCGGAGCTGGCAGCTGTCGTCGTCGAAGACCAGCAGGTGCCCGTGGACTTCGTCGGTGGTCACGTTGCGGACTTCCAGCCATCGGCCGGTGTCCGGCCGGGTTGTCGGGACTGCCGCGCCGGCGCGAGGGTCAGGGTCGATGAGAGTGACTGTTTCGGCGTACTCGGCGCCGTTGTCGTCGTGGCGAATGACGATAAATCGTTGACCGATAAGGGATTTAGGGGCTGATGTGGTCATGGGAACTCGCTGTCGTCGTCGATGCATCGGCGGGCGGGTGGCACACGGCTGGTGCGCTGGATGCGTCTGAAGGCGATCGAATTACCGGCGGCAAAACGTCGTCGGGGCCCGAATCGTCGATGCCGGTGACTAGAGGTGTTCGCCTCGGCCGATCCCGCTTCCGGAGTTTACAATACACCCGTAATAGGGGTATTGTAAACGGCATGTTCGCGCAGGAGCAAACAGGTCGCCGTGCTTACCGAGTAACTGGAGGAACGCCAGGAAGACCTCGATGCCGCACGGACGGCCAACCGCGATCTCATGGCGCAGCTCAACAGCACCGGTCGATAGACGGGGTTCCGCGACTGGCAGTCGCGCGATGAACAGGGCACTCTTCACCTACCCGCGCGCGTGGTCGACGCGGGCTGTTGTTCAGATACTCCCTACACTCGGATTCCCTTGCAGTTCAGTCGCTCTCAACGGCGCGACTGTCGCATCGTTTTACCACTCGCGGGGATGTCCAGTATTCGGTCGGATCCCGGTGCGTTGGGCGAACGACTGCAGACCCGGCAGCGTGTTCGCGCTGGGGTGACGGAGCAGGCTGAGGGTGATCTGCTGGACCGGTTTGCGGTACCGGACTTCGTCGGGGGCGGCCTGTTCGGCGGCCAACAGGGCGCGGTAGCAATGTTCGGGTTTGCCCCATTGGTGGAAGGCACGAGCGACGTCTGCCCAGTAGCGGGCGCGGCGTTCGGGGGATGGGATGGCAGCGGGGTTGATCTGTCGTGCGGCATCGATGGCGGCGCCGACGTCTCCGAGTGCCCGGGCCGCGCTGACCTGGTACAGCCCCACGGCGGTGGGACCGGATTCGGTGTGGTCGTCGAGCTGTTCGGCTGTGTCGCGAGCTTCGGCCAGCAGGGTGTAGGCGGTGTCGCGGTCGCCGTCGACAGCGGCTGTGTAGGCGGCGGTGGACAACAGCGCTCCGTAGACCGCGATGTACTGGCGGCCGTGGCGGAGGTCGGGTTGCAGGGTGGCCGCGGTGTCGACGATCAGTTGGTGTGCGGTGGCGGCGTGTCCGGTGCGGCGCAGCACGATCGCCCAGGCTCGACGAGCGTCGGCGCGGGTGAGGATGTCGTCGCTGCTGTGCGCGACCTGCACGGCGCGATCGGCGGTGGTCCACGCGAGCTGATCGCGACCGAACTTGACCGTCAGTTTGGACGCCAGGATGTAGGTCTGGGCGAGTAGCGCGTTTACGAGGGCGACCTCCTCCGGGCGGCCTCCGTCGGCGTGGGTGGCCATCGCGGCAGGCAGCAGTACCGGCAGCCGGGACGCGACCTCGGCGTACCGGCCGAGGTCGAACGCCGACTGCGCCGCCGTCAGATCGTGCTCGATCTGCGGAAGCTCCACCGGCGGGCTCCCGGACGGCGCAGCCAGCAGGGTCTGCTCGAGGTAGTGGAGAGGGTCGACGGCGGCCGGTGATCGTATCGCGGAGGTACCGAGAACGGCGGCGGTGCCAGCCAGGCTGGTCAGTCCGGTCAGCAGCGTGCGGCGACGCATGTCGGCCTCCTCGTCCGGCGCGGAGTTGACGCCGACGATAGCGGCGGGTGAGCGCACATGCATCGGTTGTGGTGGAGTGTCGGCCAATCCGAGTAGTGGCGGTGGAATGTCGAGAGCGTCGGCGAGGCCGCGCAGCACGCGGACATCGGCGAGGTGCTGCTTGCCGGTTTCTAGCCGCGACAGCGTGGAGATCGAGTAGTTGGTGCGCTGGGCCACGTCGGCAAGGGTGAGATCGGCGGCTCGCCGAACAGCACGGACGACCGCGCCGTAGTCGCCGGACGCGGCGGCGGCATGCACAGCGTCGGTGTTCCAGATCGCGCGGCCCTGGTTCATGCCCGAGTCCCTTGTTCAGGCCGGGAATTCGAGCGTATCGGCCGGATCGCCCAGTGCGCCAGATAATTTGCGTAACCCGCAAACTGCTGCCGCAGTGTGCAACCGGGATAGCAGAGGGCCCGGTGGACGGCGTGTTCTGGAATGGTCGCGGCAGCTCTACCCGTCGTCCCTGCCGCGATGGAGGTACACGATGACCATCCCTGCCACCTCACCGCAGGCGTCGACGATCTCGACAGACTCACGAGAGATGACCGCTGCCGAACTCGACAACGCCGGGCTGCTGCATGCCGGCGAGAACGTGATGATCAGCAGGTTCGCGGTGTTCGTTCCGGCCGACGAGCTGGGTGTGATTCGGCCTGTCGTCGTCGGTGACGGCGCGCGGATCGGCGCCTTCGCGGTCGTGCACGGCGGCACAACGATCGCCGAGCGAGCCCGGATCGAGGAGCGCGCTGTTGTCGGCAAGCCCGAGCACGGATATGCCGTCGGCCGGATCCGCTCCGGCCACGGTGGCGGTACCGTCATCGGGAGCGGTGTGGTAATCCGTTGTGGCGCAGTAATTTATGCCGCTGTCGGCATCGGTGCCGACACGGTGGTGGGGCATCACACGGTGCTGCGCACCGGCGTTCGGGTCGGTGCTGATACTCAGCTCGGCCATCAACTGTGAGTGGAACGCGACACCCGCATCGGAAATGAGGTGCGGTGCTCGCCTGGATCGCACATCACAAGTTCCGCGGTGCTGTCGGACCGAGTGTTCCTCGGTGCGGGGGTGCGCACCATCAACGACAAGACGTTGACCTGGCGTGATCCGCACCGCGAACCGATACTGGTGGCGCCGCAGTTCGGCACTGGCGCCAAGGTCGGAAGCGGTTCGGTGATCCTGGCGGGCGTCACGATCGGAGCCCGCGCGCTCGTCGGAGCCGCGTCCCTTGTCACCCACGACATCCCACCCGGCGCACTGGCTTATGGCCACCCCGCCCGCGTCCACGGGGAGGCATCGTGAACACGATCAACTTCCCCGACGCGATCGGCACGTGGCTGGATCCACTGCAGGCCTTGCTCGACCCCGGCTCCTGCTGCGAATGGCACCACCTGGTCGCGCTCGCCCACACGCTCGACGACGTAGCCGGGATGTTCCAGCTCGAGCCGGAGTTACCTGCCGGTGCGGAGCGCAGCCGCCGGTTGTTGGCGATTCGGGCCGAGCTGTCGCGCCGCGGCGTGCTCGACACCACGGCCCGGTCGGCGCTGTTCACGGTGCTGGCGCAATTCGTCTGCGGGTATCACGACATCGATTTGCGTGATGCTGTCGGGCTCGGGCACGGTGCGCTCATCGCCCGCCACGGCGGCGCAGCGGCTCGCGAGCGGTGGGTTCCGCATCTGCTGGCCGGACAGCTGGCCGGGATCGCGATCACTGAACCGCACGGCGGATCCACCCCGGCCGCCACCCGCACTACCGCGCGCAAGGCGGCCGATGGAACGTGGCTGGTCACTGGCCGCAAGACCTGGATCTCAAGACTGACCGAGGCGGCGGTGCTGGTCGTATTCTTCCGCGCTCCCGACGGCACGCTGGCCGCCGCCGCAGTCGACGCCACCGCACCGGGCCTGCACCGGCGGCCGATCCCGCCCTCTGGACTGGCAGGCTGGAGCTGGGGAATCCTCGACCTCAACGGTGTCGAAGTCCGGCCAGACGATGTCCTGCACGGAGACGGAATGACGTTGCTGCGCAACCACTTCGCCAGGTACCGGCCACTGGTCACCGCCACCGCGATCGGCGGCGCGGCTGCGGTGTTCGACGCCGTCACCGCAGCGCTCGCAGCCCGCCAGGCCGCAGGTGACGTCACGCGGTTGCGGGACTCGGCACTGGTGACACTCGGGCGCACCCACGCGCAACTGGTCACCGCGCTGCTCGGCGCCGCCGCCGCGGGACGGCTGACCGAGGCCGGGCATCCGGACGCGGAATGGTGGGCCGCTGTGACGAAGGCCCACGGGATCGATCTCGCCAACCAGGCTGCCGCCGACCTGGTGTTGTTGCTGGGCGCTGTCGGATTCTGCGCCGACAGCCAGGTCGCGAAGACGCGCCGCGATCTGAACGGGCTACTGTACGCCGACGGCATTCACGAAAGCCTCTACCGGGCCGCCGGAAAGCAGCACGCCACCCGGCCCAGCACCGCCGCGTCAGTGCGGGCGCTGGAACCGCTATTACCACGGTCGGCTTGACCCCCATAGGGGCGGTGCAGTGATCAGGCGATGCGCCGCCCCTGCTCGCACAACACGGTCACACCGTCGCGGGCTGCCTCCAGCGCCGCGGACAGACGATCGGCGAGCAACGGCTTCACCAGGCTGGCAGCATCCTCCAGCGAGTAGAAGTCGGCCGAGAAGATTTCGGTCGGGCTGAGAACCATGCTGCTCACATCGGTTTCGGTCAGCACGCCGCCATCGAATACAAACACGACCCCTTCCGGACGGCCATCCTGCGGGCGAACGTAATCCACGACCAGCAGTCGGCCCAATGGGGCGTCCCAGCCGGTCTCCTCGACCAGTTCCCGCTTCGCGGTCTCCCACGGTGATTCATCCGCCTCGACCGATCCGCCGGGGATCTCCCAGTTCTCCTTGTATCTGGGCTCCACCAGCAACACCTGGTCGCGCGAGTCCCGGAACAACACCCCGGCCGCCATCCGCTTGCGGTTCAGCGTCGCGACATACTGCTCCACAGGCAGCACCTCGGCGCCGGATGCTCCAGACTTACTCGACGTGGTCACCTGCGACACGATAGCCACATCCTGTGCGATTAGGTGAGTTCGTGTCCGCTCCGTGAATGCATCAACATTGCCGATCCGCGTAGCCGTGGCCGTCGGCGGCGGTGCAGGTGGAGCCCGGTTCGACAGCCCGGAACTGCCGGAATCCCCTTGAGCGGCATTCCCAGCAACGACAGCGCAGCATGGTGATAGGCGACCTGGACCGCGGGCAGGCCAGACAGGTCGACCGGCTCATCGGCACAATGGAGACCTCGAAAACTCAAAGCCGAACCCGGCGGTTGCCGGAATCCCCTCTGCCGCAAGGAAATTTCCTATATTCGACGGTCCGGCAACCTTGGGCCCGACGTCTAATCCGGCAGCTCGCGCACCCGCGGTAAGCGCTGCGGCGGGCTGATCGTCCCGGCCGAGCAGGAACGGTGGCCACGACACGACAACGTCCATTGTTGTCGGGCGCGGTGCTGGAAATGAACTGTCCAGCAGAGTGATTGCGTGATCTATCAGCTTTGCTGCTGTGTCGTCGTCAACGACGTCGGTCAGCCGGATGTCCATACCCACGACGCAGTGGTCGGGCACCATGGTGAAGCTGCCGCCGCCACTGATCTCGGTGACAGTGAGCTTGGACGGCAGCGGAAAGCCGTCCGGTGTCGGCGGCGGCAATTCGATTGCCTTGAGGGCCCGACCAACCGGGCCGCTCGGCTCACTGCGTTCCTGGATGTGCTCTTGGATGCCCCCGAATGGGCCGCCTCCCCGAACACGTGAAGCCGCGCACGGAACACTCCACGTCCGCCCACAACCACCTCGTGAATGCCGGGATAACCGATCATCACACCACCGATCGACCCGGTGTCAGGGTCGCTAACACCGTGCAGGAATCCGCCCGGGTTTTCGGCACCGATCCGGACTAGGCGCGTGAGCTACGCGCCAGGCACGTTGGGTAGCAATGAGATTCACCCGTCGTTGTTGTCTATGACGGATTTGTCGGTGGCGTTGCGGACTATGTCGTGCACGCTGGCTTGCAGGGAGCGCAGCAGTTCCCGTTCGGCTTGCTCGGTGTGGGACTGGATGTTCCATTGCCGGACGTCGTCGACTTCGGACTCGATCGCTTCGCTGAGCCGAGTGCGTAGCAGGCCGGGGCTGAGGGCTTCGATCTCGACCGCGTTGTGTGGATCGATGCGTTCGCTCAGGCACTCTTGCCGGTAGCGGGAGTAGTTGACATCGCGGGTGTTGACGTCGTGGGTGACGAACTCGCCGGAGCTCACGTCGCTGGCCGTCACGGCGATCTGCCGGAAGCTCAGGTCGAGCCCGTCGCCGCCGCTGTAGCGGTTGACGCGGGTGACGACGGATCGGGGTACTGCGCGTCCGGTGGGGTCGAAGTCGCCGGCGAAGATGACGCTCACAGGCTTGCCGTGGCGTGTGTACTCCGCGACGGCCTCGTGCACGAATGTCTTGGAGGATTGGCCGCGGCAGGAGTACAGGCTCACGCCCCAGGCCGACGTCACAGGTTCGAGGACACCGGCCACCGAGTCGCTTTCACACCACACCTCTACTCGCCGTGTTTGTGTGCTCCACAGGTTGCGCCGATAGTGCTGCGCCGTGTGGTCCATGGCGTCCTCGATCGAGTCGTAGGCGATCTCCTGTTGCACCCGTCTGGTGCCGTCGGTGATCCATTCCCACGGCAGATCCCCGCGCTCGCGCATGAGGCCGAGTTCGCGGACGACCACCGAATAGTTCCGGCGCGAGCCGCCGCTGTCCTTGTCCCACAGCCACCCGATCCCGAGGTAGTAGACGTGGCGCACCGAGCACGGGCGCGCCGCTTCTACCAGGGCATACAGCTCGGTCCGCAGCTCCTCGACCTGCGCTTTCGTGCGTCGAGGGCGCCTTGTCGAGCTAGCGCCGTAACTCATGGGTCCAGTCAACTCCGGACACGGGTCCCCGTCACCCCAGCGCCCGGATCGGGCCGGTTGAGTTGGGCCATCAACTCGCGGTTGGCGGCGCGGGCCGTATCGAGCTCTTCGCTGCGCTCTTCGAAGCGCACACGCAGATCGGCGAATTGCTGTTCAAGGGGTGGTGATCCGGGCTTGGAGTTGGTCGGTGTCATCGAGTCTGCTGCCGAGCCCGGTTTCGCGCTAGACCTGCTCGCCGAGGAGGTCGCTGAGGCGGGTTTCAATGCGCCGGACCTGAATTCAGGTTCGTTTGGTCGACAAACCAGCTATCGGAGACCTCACCCATCTACCAACGCAGACAACAGCTTTCAGAAACAAACAGGAGGGGCACCGCACAGCGGTGCCACTCCCTGCAACTCACTTCGACACAGGCCCTAGCTGTCGCCGTATAGCGCGGGGCCGATCAGCCGAGGCAGCGAGACTCCGGGCGCTGGTTCCTGCGCGAAACCCAGGAACACACCGACGACGAGTAGGAGCATCACCAGGCAACATTCGTCGCCCGCGGTCAGCTGTCTTCCGGCTGGTGGTCCCAGAGGTGGACGGTCTCGCCGATCTTGAGCGGTTTGTCTGCGGGCCCTTTGATGTGGGGAGGCACGATGCGTTCCTCGTGTTCGCACCCATCGTCGCTGTGGGCGCGGGGGTTGAGACAGGTATTGCGCCGGTAGGGGCGCACGGGCCAGCGGCAGGACCATTGCGGGGCGCGTCGGCCGGTGGAAGCTGTGGCGTCCTGCTCGGTGGCGGTCCGGCTGGGGCGGTGGGCGTTGTGGACGTTGACGATCCGGACGGCGGAGGGGCCGGTGATACCGGCGCGGTGGTCGCGTTTGCGGCCAGCGCGGTTGCGAGGGATCTCATCGACTTCGGTGAGCTGGTTGTTTCCGGTCTGGCTCATCAGCTGCCAGGCGGTGTAGACGACCTGAGCCCATTGCTTCGTGGTGTCAGGCTCCGGCTCACCGAACGGTCCGCCGAATGCCAAGATGGTTTCGTTGTCCCAGTTCAGTGGGGTGCGGCGCGGGTGAGACCGGATGTCGCCCGCAGTCATCGCGGTGCCGTCCGGCGCGGTGCCGACGATGGTGTCCGGCGCCAAAGCGTCGAAGGCGCTACCGGGCGGGGCGTAGAAGGTGAGCCACACTCCGGCGAAGTTGTCGGGGATTGGATTCAGCTGGCCGTGGTTGCGCTGGTTGAACCAGCGCACGGCGGGGCCGCCGGTGACGTCGACATCGTCTGGTGCCCACACGCCCCAGCTGACAGCGACGATCGGCGTGGTGAGAATGGCATGGGCCCCCTCCCGTGCCATAGGACCGCCACCCAGGACGTCGGCGACGTCATGGGTGTATCCGCCGATCGGCTCGGCGAACGCCATGAACCCGTACGGGGAGGGAAGCCGCGACGGTTTGACCGGCTCGGTGGGCGGGGTGGACGCGGCGGCCAGCGCGAGCGAGGTCATATCGGCGGTGGCGTAGTACAGCTGCGCTTCGCTCAGGCGACGCTCTTCCGAACGGGCCAGTAGCACAGAGGCGATCGAGCCGGGGGAGGCACCCACGCCGGGCACGGTCGGGAATACGGCGGTATGTCCAGCGTTGATGGCTGCCGCGAGCGAGTACATGGACTCCTCGCTGCTGGTGTACTCGCACATCCGCATGCGCCACTCCGGCAGCTCGCGCGGCTCCGGCGGCTTCCAAGGCGCGGCGGCGAGCCCGGTTGGGGTGGTCACTTGCTGGCCTCCAGTCTGGTGGGGGACATGGCTGGACTGTATCCAGCCCCACTGACAAGGGGATGCTCGTCAGTCAGGTGGAGGATCGGACGACCGAGTCGGTCACTCCAGCTCCAGCTTTGCTGGAGTTATCCAGTTGGGGGAGTTAGCTTTTGGCGGCAGTCGAGCTGACCTGAAGTGTCCTTTAGACTTCGCCGAGCCAGCCGTAGGTTTGGGCTTCGGCGATGCGGTCGGTCAGGTTGCGTACGATCTCGATGAGCCGCGGCCGGGCCCGTGGGTGAACCCTGAGCATCGGGCAACGGACACGCGTGTTCGATGTTGTTCGGTGGTGTTCCGGTAGCTCGCGGAGTTGATCACCGTCGGGTCGAGGATGTCTGCCGTTTCGAGGACCGCAGTGCTGCGCAGTGGCCCCGATCAATCCTTCTGTGGGTTCAGTGGGTGAGTTCGGCGTGGAGGCGGTCGACGGCGTCGAGGAGTGGGGTGGTTATATCGCCGGTTTGGGCTTCGCGGATCCGGTCGATCAGGTGGGAGATGATGTTGGTGCGAGCGCGGTTGGTGATGGTGGGCGCGATGAGGTGGCTGTAGGCGATGACGAGCTCGGCGTAGGTCTGGGCGAGTTGGTCGATGGAGTCTTGCGGTGGTAGGGCGCGGATTCGGTTGACTTGGTCGGCGAGTGCGGCGCAGGCATCGGCGACGAATCCGACGGGGTCCTGTGGTTGCAGGAGGATCGTGGTCACGACCGCTATCTTGCCTGCCGGCGCGGAGGAGGCTGCCTCAACTAATCGTTCGGGCTACGTGCATTTTCGTTGGCGAAGGCAAACGACTAGGACTGGTTCAACGGCGTTGTGTGCTGATGTATTCGGCGGCGGCTTGCAGGTCGGCGACGGGTGCGATGATTCCGCGCGGGCCGTTCACGATGGTTTCGTTCGGATTGGTGAGGCGGCACACGGTCCAGCTCTCGATGAGCTGGTTTGTCTGCTTGTCGTATGTGCTGAACCATTCGCGCAAGCGCCAATAACCGGGGGTGCCGCGAAGTTCGGGGATCTCGATGAGATCACGGGTGTCCTGGGTGAATACGACATCATTCATGATTCGTGGCTCCCTTACTGGCGCGGCGAATGGGGTCTCTACTGTTTCGGCCTGGTGGTCAGTCCCGTGCCCGGAGCGTGCCAGGCGCGAGGCAAACGATCAGGGCACCAAAAGTGATGTTGCGGTGGGTCTTTCCGCGCAGAATTCGGCTCTCGACGACTCGTCCACGCCCATTGCGCGGGCGATCGCGGCCGCTCTGAGCCGCTGGACGAGATGCATTTCCAGGACCTTGCGGCCCTCGTCGTCCATCGCCGGGGCGAGGCATCAGCGGTCGTTGTCAGCGAGTACGCGATACACGTCGAGTACGAACGTGCCCGGCCCGTCCTTGTCAGCAACGATGCTGGGGTGGTCCATCCAGCGGAGGTTGACAGTCCGAAATGTGATCTCCAACGCGAGCTCGTCGTTGGTGACCACGTTGAAGTTTGCATCGTGCATCGACAAGGGGTGCAATCCGTTATCAGCCCAATCCAAGACGATGTAGCGGATCGCGGTGTCGTCGACCGGGTTCGGTTGGGCCAGCGCAGCGACGAACAGTAGCGAAGCCCTGGAGATGAGCTCTTCCCTGCCAGACCCTCCGGGTAGGTCGAAGATCTGCTGGAGAGCCCGCTCGAGGCTCTGGAGGTTGTCGAGTTCGGCGCTACCAGTGATCTCGCTGATCTTCGTGCGCAGCTGCGGGTCCAAGGGCCAAGCAGGGTTGTGGTCCATTCGTGTGCTCCCGGTTTCGTGAGAGGAGATAGGCAAGGCAGACGCAGCCCATGGGCGGTGGCGCGGGCTCGTCGCAGCAGGCAACGACGCGGCCGTGAGTCGGACTGTTCGTTGAAGGAACCGCTGGTATGCGGCCCCGGCGTCTGGCGCCGAACACAAACAATACCCCCATAAAAGAGGTATTGTCAAAAAGATGTCGGTCGGCTTGCTCGATGCCCAGAATCAGCCTGTCAACCTGCGCAAATACCATGTCCCCCTGAGCTTTACGGGATGGTTTCGGTGGCGGTCGGCCAATTGATGCCGCAGGTCAGCAGTCCTAACCCGTCGGACATCCGAGGAGTCAATTCTCAGACCAGCGGCGCGACCTCGCCTGTCTGGCGCCTCCGGATGAAATACGCTGGTGGTGTGTACATCCCGTGCGCAGTATTCCGCCGCACACCGCTCGAACGGGCGGACCAGGATCTTGCCTGGCATCGTGATGACCAATGGTTCTTCGCGGCTGGTGCTTGCCACATCCTGGCCTACGCCTTCCTCGAAACCCGCTTACCCCGATTCAGTGCGAAAGGCTTGTGGCCGGCCGAGGCCGCCGATCCCGGTCACGTCTACGCCAGCGACGGGACGTGGGCCTTCGACCACTGCGGCTGGACCCTCGAACGCGAACTGCTCGAAGTCTCGCGCGCGGTTGAACCTACGGCTAACTATCAGTCTCGCGCCATTCGAATGGGGCTCGATGAGCTCTGCGCCAGGCACTGGCACCGCACCCGCGCCGAATTCCTCCACGATCCTTGGCCGCGCGCCCGCGCCTATATCGCACTCGTGGACAGCAGTTGCCAGGACACGCGTAAGGCCGGTCAGCAACTTTGACGTGGGCGGTACTGCGCACTACCACGCAGCGTACGAGAATTCGCGATATTTGAATGTGCGAGCCTGCCAGTCAGCGCCTGAGCATCCAAATACGTTGTCAGCAGCTCATCGATCACTCAGGAGGCGGTGCTGCGGAAAGCGTCTTGTGCCCGGCGGAGTGCGTCCCAATTGCGCGTTCACCTGAGCGCTCGGCCATCACTTCTCGTTGTTATAGTCGGCTGACTCGTCGAGCCGAAGCTACCGTGGCCCTGGCGACTTCCTCCAATGGATTGTTATTTGCATCACATCATGTGGGGGAAGTCTGCGAGTCCACACAAATCGGGGACGTGTCGAGGCCGCACGTATGGCGCTATTTCGAAGGACGTGTGAGAGAGCTCGCGGTGTGGTCGGCACCCGGCTGTCGGATGTTGTCGAGCAATAGTGGAGCATGACCACCGAACTGATCTCTGACACAGCGGGTTTCGCCAACTCGGTCGATTTATCACTACCTGCGCAGGTCGTATGTGGTGAAGCGTTGGATGTCATGCGCCGCTTACCGCCAGCGGCTTTCGACGCGATCGTAACCGATCCTCCGTACTGCTCAGGTGGTACGTTCACCACCGATCGCACGTCGCGGTCTGCGGCCGAGAAGTACGTCAGTTCTGACTCGGTGCAAGGGCACATGATGCCGGATTTCGGCGGAGATCAGCGTGACCAGCGCAGTTTCACCTTGTGGTGCAGCTTCTGGTTGAGCGAGGCCCTTCGGGTGGTGCGCCCCGGCGGGACTGCACTCGTATTTACCGACTGGCGGCAATTGCCAGCCGTCAGCGATGCATTGCAGACGGCGGGCTGGCGATGGCGGGGGATCGTTGTGTGGGCAAAAACGAATGCTCGACCCCAACCGGGGTTCTGCAATCAAAGCGAGTACGTGCTCTGGGCGTCGCATGGGCAGCTCGACCGTGATCATAAGCCGCCGTATCTGCCCGGGGTTTTCACCATTGGTAGTCCGAAAGGGCGCGCTCGCAAACACATCACCGCCAAGCCGCTGACACTGATGCAGCAGTTGGTGCGGTCCACGACTGAGCGGGGACTGATTCTCGACCCATTTGCCGGAAGCGGCACCACAGGCGCGGCCGCCATCATGGAGGGGCGGAGATTCTTCGGAATCGAAGCTTCTTCTACATATGCCCGACTGGCAAGCGACGTTGTCGGCAAGGCGTTTGCAGAGTGAGGCGATGGGTTCCCGGCGGACCGTCGCCGGTCGCGACAAGGCGACCAGCATCACCGACGACCGCGTGCTCGTCGTGAGCAACACCGACGCCAACGCGAGCCTTCCCACCGTCATCGGCCTGTGACCAGCGAAACCGCCGCGACGATTCCCGCCGCGGCCCGACAGCATGCCATCCCGTTCAGCGAGGTCGATCTCATGTCGGGAGCGGCCGTCGTCACATCTACCGGCCCAAGATGATCTTCCGAGAATGGCTCACCGACCCGATCGGGACGGTGTCCACGCCGACCATGCGCCAGGTCTTCGCCGCGATGGTCAACTACATCGACGAGTGACCGATTCTCGTGGAAAGCTGACAACATGACCGACATGATCTCGGGGCTGATGCTGGGTCTCACCGAGGCCGAGCGCGCAGCGGCCGACCGCCTCGAACTCACCCTCGGAGTGGACCTGCTTCTGCAACACACCGATTCGGGGTGGGTGGCCTCGCTCATCGCCCCGGACGGCGAACGGCATTCCGCCGCCGGTGATGGCATCGGCCTGTTCCTGCTCGACGCCGCCGAGAAGTGGGCCTCTCCCGTCGTCTGAGCCACATCCTGACCCGGTAGCCGTAACGGCGAGGGAGCCCTGGAACCACACCAGGACTCCCTCCACACCGGGCCGCTGTCCCGGAAGGGGAACCGGACACCGACCTACGCGAAGCAGCTGACCGCGCTGCACGTCTGGCTGCTCGACCGGGACACCGATCCCGCCCTAGAGCTGCTGGTGACGCTGAGTATCCGCCGCGCCGAGGTGGACGAGGCGCTGGCCGCGGAGCTGCCGGTGCGGCTGGCTCGCCAGCGCCGCCACCAGGCCACCGCCACCCGCGCCTACGCCCGCGAGCTCGCCGCCGGGCTGCCGCCGGAGATCGCCGAGAAGTACCGGGCCCGGCTCGGCACCGCGCGGCTGACGGAACCGCGGCCGCGCGACGGGGAAGGGGTCTCGGGGTGACGGGCTCGCGGGCGGGCGACTACTCACGGATCCCGATCGCGTATCTCACTGCGCAGCTGGAGGATTCGCTGTTCCGCCACACCGATATCGTGGAAACCGATCCGCGGTTCGGCGGCCTGCTCGCCCACCTGCACGGGCTGTGGTTCGAGACGATCGCGAACCATCCCGATCCCGTCGGCGCGCTCATCCGCGAGGTCGAGGACAACGGCGGATTTCCCGACTTCGCCGCGCACCAGATCTTCGGCGACGAGGCCGGCGGCATCGACCTCCTCAGCCTGCTGATCTTCGTCAACATGCGCCGACCCCGGCACGGACGCGCCGCCGGGACCGGCGATCCGGCGGAGCAGCCGTAGGCCGCCGGTAACCCGTCGGTGCGGAATCGGTGCAGTGAGCCGCCTACAAAGCCACACATCTGAGCTTGTCGACTCCGTTGCACCCCGGGAGAATCGGAAGCCGTGAGCGAGACCTCCGACCAGGATGAACACATTCTTGAGCAGATGGGTCACCTGCACTCCGCGCACCAGCGTGGCGACAGCGACGCCGCTGCGGCAATCCACGGCCAGCTGGTCGACCGTTTCGGGATGGCGAGGATCGCCGAGGTGATGGCCGCTCGTGACGACCGCGAACGGCTGGGTGCCGAGGTCGACTTGTTGCGGCTGTTTGGGGCCGACGTCCTGTACGGCCGGACCGCCGGTCCGTCGGCACATCCGTAGGTCAGCGGAAGTCGGCTCGGCGGCTGGCCAGAGTGAATTGGGCTAGGCAGCCGTCTGCCGACCACCGCGATTCGAGTAACGGTTCCTTCAAGTGCGGCCAGCAGGCCGGTCAGTGATCCCACCGCCGCCAGAATGGGGTGACCTGGCTGTCGATCAGCGCGTCGCGGAGCGCGGCCGGGCGTTCGGTTTGGGAGCTGATCTATGGTCAGCCAGAGGAAGTCGAGGTGGCTTTCCTGGCTGGTTGGTTCACCGTCGACTTTCACGGTGAAGACCAGGTTCAGTTCGTGGTGGGTGGTGTCGGCCTCGGTGTATCCGTGTTCGACGACTCCGAGGAGTTCGCCGATGTCGGCGGTGGTGCCGAGTTCTTCGGCGAGTTCGCGCGTCAGGGCCTGTTCGACAGGTTCGCCTGGTTCGACGTGGCCACCGGGTAGGAAGGTGTAGTGCTTGCCGCGTTCTCGGGCCACCAGGATTCGGTCGCCGGAGCGGATGACCGCGCGTGCGATGAGTTCGGTTGTGGCGGCGCTCATTTGGTCCTTTTGTTGTCGGTGGCAGCTCGCCGCTGGTTCGTGACGAGCCGGTTAACCCATCGTGGTGCGCCACTTCAGAACCGGGGTTGTCATTGCTGCTTCGGCGATGACGTTGGCGGTGGCGGTTTTCAGGCGGTCCTTGGACCCGGTGATCCATTCGCTCATGAGGGTATTGCCGGCGGCTTGGTATTCGAGGGCCTGAATCAGGCACTCGAGGCGGTCGGCGTCGCGGGCGCAGACAGCTTCCGCAGTGGCCTGTGCTTCGAACTCTTCGACGGTGTCTCGAACGAGTACCTGCAACAGGTCGGGCAGGCCGGAGGTTTGGGTGACAGTGACGGCTTCGTGGTCGAGGTCGCCGAGGAAAGGCTTCGCGACCTGATTAAGGTCGCGAATCCTTGTTTCCTGGCTGTCGTGCCACAGTGCCAGGTGCGCGGCGCGGGCAGGGTCGCCCCCTTCGTATGCGGCGATCAGCGCCGCGAGTTGCGCTGTCCGGCAAGTATGTTTCGGCGACAGATTCGGGGTTTGTGACGCACGCATCCAGCCATCCTTTACGGGTTTCGCGTTTGAGTACGCCCAACTCGAAGGCGAACGCCGCGATCTCGCGGGCAGTGTCGTTGTCGAGCTGCTGATTGGCGTCCATGTTGGGTTCCTTTGTCGCGTCATCGTCGGAGGCGTAAAACGAGCCCACGTTATCGAGGTCCGGCAGGCAGGGGCACCGGAACTGGTCGCTGCCGTTTCATCCCGCCATGACCGACACCGACGTCAACACCGTCGTCGCGGCTGGCTGATGTGCTCAACTCTGCGACTACCTGACCGGTTCGCCGGCAGCGACGGCACGCACCAGCCCCGCCAGACGCTGTCCGGCATCCGGACGTCCCAGCTCCCGCGCGGCCTTGCCGAGCCGAGCGCGGGCGTCCGGGTCAGCGAGCAGCCCCGTAATGGCGGCGCCGACGGTCTCTCCGGTCACCTTGCCCGCCACCGTTATCGCTGCGCCGGATCGGTCGAGCAGCCGCGCCGCCCGCGCTTGCTCGCCACCCGCTGACGACGCCAACGGTATCAGCACCGCGGCCTTGCCTACGGCGGTCAGCTCGGCGAGCGTGCCCGCACCAGCGCGACACACCACCACCTCGGCCAGCGCCAATGCATCCGCCATTCCCGCCCCGTCGATGAAGTCGGTGACGTAGTAGCGGCCGACTAGCTCGTCAGGCAACGCGGATGCTGTGTGCTGCAACCCGGCAAGGTCCGCAGCACCGGCCTGGTGAATCACATTCGCCTGGCCCAGCAGCGACTTCAGCATGTCGGCGATGGCGGTGTTGATCTGGTGGGCGCCCTGCGCGCCGCCGGTGACCAGCACCGTCGGCAGCCTCCGGTCGAACCCACGCCCGAACCGGTCCAACGCCGCAGGTCCACTGCCGGCCAGCACCGATTCACGGATTGGGTTGCCGGTGACCACTGCGCGTGCGGCCGCCCGCGGCGGCAACACCGCGACGGTCGCTTCGGAGGTCACTGCCACTGCGGTCGCGGTTCGCGTCAATACCCGGTTCGCCAGGCCCAGCCCGACTGTCTGCTCATGCACCACTAACGGAATTCGCAGAACGCCAGCAGCCACACCGACTGGCACGGCCACATATCCGCCCGTGGTCAGTACGACATCCGGCGCGAACACGCGCAACCGGCGCACTGCCTGCACGACACCGATCGGCACCCGCCCCATGTCGACGGCATTGGCGTGGGTCAACATCCGCAGCGGGTTGCGGTCCCGACGCAGCTTTCCCACTGCTACCGCGGCGAAGTTGATATCGTCGGCGGCCGCGGTCCGCTGCTCGAGCGAGTCGGCCTGCCCGAACCACAGCACCTGAACCTGAACTGGATCTGCGCCAGCTCGCAGTTCCCGCGCAACAGAGAGCGCGGGGAAAACGTGCCCTCCGGTACCACCACCCGCTATCGCTACCCGCACGACGCCGCCTTCCATGATCGGGCTGTCTCAGCGCGCTCGAGTCTGCCACCAGGTAGGCCAGCGGCAGGACCTTCCACCAGCCCCCATGCGTCTGGCACTCTCGGGGTCTACGATGCGGATGCATTCTCAGTCGGTGAACACGCAGGTGAGCAGCGTCAGCCGATCGAGAAATCCGGCAGCACATCTCGTGTTCAGGGCCTCGATCGCTGCCCCGATGGAGCAGTCCAATACCCGGTACCCTCCTGCGGTGGTGCGGGAGCCGGGCGGGATGATGGCGCCGTAGGTGTCGTTGAGCATCACCGCGATGTCGAGCGTCGGCAGCAGCTTTGCCAGTGATTGCAGGATCGGCGCGAGTTCGGCGCAGGCAACATCGGCCGACAACGGAACGAGCACGTGTCGGCCGAACCCGGTGGTGCTCCGGTCGGTGATCACCTCTCCGCCGCATTCGTAGGTCCATCGCATCATCTGCCGCACGTCGGCGTCGATTCGCGGGAGGTCTTCTCCCTGTGGTCCATCGAAGTCGAGCGCCAGGAGCCGGGTCGTGCGGTTGCGGTAGACCGGGACTGCCGTGGGCGCGGTAGGTAGGTCGGTGGTCAGCGGGGCGCGGCGGGTGAGGCGGCCGCGGGAGTCGAACTGGCGCATTACCGGTGTGGCAGCGATCAGCGGTGCCAGCGCGGCCCATGTCTTGCGCGCGCAGGTCAGTGCGGCATCATCGGGCCCGATCTCGGCGTAGGCCGCGATCGGGTAGGTTCGGGCGGTCATCGCGCGGCCAGACGAAAGCCCTTCGGTGCGACCGCTTTCCGGCCCACCGAACTCGCCTCGGAAGACGCCGTCGAGGAAGCAGCTGTGCCCGTGGGGGTCGGTCCGGATCACCCCGTCGGGGTCTTCAGCGTTGAGGAAGCGCCAGTCGTCCTCGCGAGTGACCACGAACAGTGGCGTGCCGGTCGGGTGGCCGCGGCGTGCTCCGAGCTGGTAGCGGTCGAACTGCTCGGTAGTGAAGGTGATCACCGCGGGATCAGCCCCTGCGCGCATCTGGACGTAGCCATTTCCGCGTGCGACCTGCACATGCCGGGTTCCGGCTGGTGCCTCGCCGGCTTGACTGGCTGTGTGGAAGTCCTTGTCGGCAAAGCGCGGCGCTACCCGATGAGGGTCGGCGAAAAATGCTGCGGTGTAGGAGATCCCGGCATCCGCAGCGAGGGCCCGGCGGGCACGTTTGGCTTGGGCGTTGTTCCTGGGCATGGTCGACTCGTCATTCCGGCGGCGGACCCCACGCAATCCCCGCCTGATGCGCATGTCGACAGGCAGAAGTTGGCGCGACGGTCCCAGACCCTTCGGTCATCGGCGCCGCTCCCGGCGTGGGCGGGGCGGCTCAGATTCGTGCCAGCGCCTTGGCGGATCACATGGTAGACGCCGCACCGTGGTTCCGGGGGACCCAACGCGCTGCGGTCGCTCCGTTCTCAATGTGTCTGCGTGTTTGCGCTGGTGAGGAGGTCTCGGACGGCGCAGTGGTAGGCGGCGTGGACGAGGGGGATGGTGTCGGTGCGTATGCGTTTGTCGGTGCTGTGTTCGCCGATCTTGTCGACGTCGGAGCCCGCGGTGACCGGGATGCCGAGACCGGCGAGGTAGTTGCCGATGTTGCTGGGTCCGGCGATTTTCGCGGCGGTGTCGATGCCGAGGGCGGCGGTGGCGGCGAATAGGGCGGTGGCTGGCGCTGAGTGTGGGTGGGCGTAGGGCGGCCAGTGCTGGACGTGCTCGATGAGGGCGGGTTTGGTGTCGGGCCAGCGGCGATCAGTGTCGTCGACGATACGGCAGATCAATGTCTCGGCGGCGGCGTCGTCGAAGTCGGGGGTGGTGCGAATGTCGATGTTGACGCTGCACAGGTCCGGGGTGACGGAGTAGCCCTGCCCGCCACCGATTTCGGTGACGGTCAGCTTGCCCGGCGGGAACCCAGGGCTGCTGTTGGAAGGTAGTTCGACAGCGGAGAGGCGGGTAATGATCTCGGCGGCTTTGCCGATGGCGTTGGGTGTGGAGGTGCGGCCGCCGGCGTGACTGGCGACGCCGTGGACGTGCAGCCGCACCCGGTACACCGCGGCCGCCAACGACGATGTGGTGCAGGCCGGGGTAGCCGATCATCACCCCGCCGACGTCGGTGGCCGAGTCGAAATAGGTTGTGGCTCCGGCGAATCCGCCGGTGTGTTCGTCGAGGTCGAGTAGCAGGGTGAGGCTGCCGGTGAAGTGTTCGCGGTCGCGGTACAGGCGGTCGGCGAGGTGGCAGAAGATCGAAACCGCCGTTTTGCTGTCGGCCGAGCCGCGCCCCCAGAGCCATCCGTCGCGGATGACCGGGTCGGCGGGCGGATGGGCCCAGGCGTGCTCGTCGCCGAAGACGGCGGTGTCGAGGCGGGGGTATCAAAGACGCCGCATTCGCACTGCAGCGACTGGACAGCCTATGCCGCTGACGTCGCCACACGCTCCGGTCGTGCAGATCAGGCCGGGCCCCGACTGCCGGGTCTGTGTCCAGGTAGTGCAGGTGTCCGGTGGTCATGACGAAGAGGCGGGAGACGTCGCTGACCGCTAGTGGGGATAGGGGACGTGTTATTTGCCCTGTTCGCGGCTGGCCGTGGGCGACGTACTTTGCGCGTCGGTGTCGTCGGTGGCCGGTGGGTCGACGAATGCCAGGATTCCTGTGGCGAGGCCCACGCGGAGGGCGAGGCTGCGTTGTCGCGCGTGTGGGTGGTCGGCGAAGCCTCTGCAGATCGCGGCCCGTGGATGGTTGAGGGTGGAATGGCACACGATGTGGCCTTCGCGGTCCATCGCTTCGCGAATCATCTGTGCCAGGCGGCCTGGGTTCAAGTGCATCTTGTTGCCGGCGGCGAATATGCATGTGGTGCACTGCCTTGCGCAGATCCGGATCTCGCCGTCCGAGGCCACTGGTGGTGGGTGTTCCATTCGTTCGATGTTCTCTTTCTACGTTTCACACTGTGCGGCACAATGCCGACAGGGCAACTCTGACATTTCACTTTTCATTTGCAGCGCAAAGCTTTTCGATACACCGTCCGCCGATAGCATGTTGGACGATGGTCGCCTCAATGTGGATGTTCGGGACTCGAACTCCGCTGCCTCCGTTGCGCGCTACGCGGAGCGCTCGTCGAAGGACACCGAGGGCCGCGCCGCAGCAGGCTACTGATCGTGCGGCGCGGCCGCGGGGGGCCGGGCTGGTTTTCGGGCGACGATGCGTTGGGCCAGGTCGGTCAGGTCGTCGGCCCGCATCCCGGGGTAGCCGTGCAACAGGTTCTGCCACCGCTCGGGAACCGCGCTGGCGCCCCAGCGGGCACCGAGCAGGCCGCCGGCGATGGCAGCGGTGGTGTCGGTGTCGCGTCCGGCACGCACGGCCAGCTCGAGCGCACCGGGCAGGGTGTCGGAATGGGTGATAGCCCACCAGGCGGTTTGAAGGGCGTGTACGACCCACCCGTTCTTCGGGAAGTCCTTGCGGGGATTCCTGGAGGTTTCGGCCTGGTCGAGCAGAGGCGCCCAGTAGTCGGCATCGACGTAAGCGAGCGCCGCGCGCAGCCCGTCGTAGGTGCCGTGCAGGACCGCGTGCCGGATAGCCAGCGTCCACAGCGCGCACGCTTCCTCGGCGCGCTGGTCGGCGTGGGTGAGCGAGCTGACCAGCGCCGCCGCGACGGCGCAGGTGTCGGCGTCGTCGAGGTACACCAGCGCGACCGGCGCGGTCCGCATCAGGGACCCGTTGCCGCCCCGGCGGCCGGGGATCTTGGCGGCGCGGGCCCGCATCTGCCGGGCGGTGCGGCTGCGTTGGTTGAGGACCGCGCGGGTCTGGCCGCCGACGTCCTTGGGCCGAGAGTCGATCCAGGCGACGAACTGGGCCGCGACGGCGTCGAGACCGGCGGTTTCGTGCAGGGCGCCGGTGTCGGCGGCGGCGCGGGCGATCGCGATCGCCATGGAGGTGTCGTCGGTCCATTCGCCCGGCTCCCACCGGAACGCGCCTCCACCGATCATGTCGATCACGGTCTTCCGTGTGGGGAGAGAGAATTCGTAGCCTGCGCCGAGGGCATCGCCGGTGGCGGTGCCCAGAAGGACGCCTGCGGCGCGGTCGGCCTGATCGGCGGTCAGACCCATGGGCTCTTGATTCTGGCGCGCGGGTTCGCGCAGCCACCCCACCCAGCGCGCCAGGGTGCGCAGTGGGCATCCGAGCAGATCCAGGGAAATGCCCAGAGATCGAACGTTCGTCAGTATCGGGTTGATCAGTATAGGGCTCATCGTGGCCCCTTTCTGCTGGTACTGGTGGTGGATGATGGCGGCCGGGCGGCTGCGGTGGAACCTGATGACGCCGAGAGCTGGTCAGCCATTTGCGGCTCCTTGATGCTCGGTATCGGGTCGAGAAGGGAGAGTTGGGGATTCAGCGGTAGTGGCAGCTCGATGCGCAGAATGCGGCGAGCCGCTCTCGGAGACGTGGAGTGCGGGCGGTGGAGAACCGCTGGGGGCTCCTGCGCGAACGGGCGGTTGTGTTCTCTTGCTTTGTCGAATACGTGACAATACCCCCGTAATGTGGTTATTGTCAAGGTTGGTGCAAGAGAGTTCGCCGATGACTAGGGCAAATAGCATGTCCCCTAGGGTTTTCACTGCGCTGAAACGGCCATCGTGGATGGTCGGCTTTCGCCGGGACCGACCTGCTGAAGGTCGAGAAGTCGTCAGCGCCACGGACTGTAGGTGTTGATCAGCCGCTGACGGAAGGTGGAAATGATCACCGATCGGCGCGCGGACATGCGACCATCGTCAGCGTTCGATCCGTTGCCATCTTGGGGTTGGCCCCACCTGCATATCGGATGTTGGAGTCGCTGGCTGTTGACACGTCGTCGAACTGTTCGCTCGGGTGGCCGATCGGCTGAGAGGCTCTGTCTGGAATTTGGTGTCGTGCGAAACCTGTACTGTGCCATCCTCTCTCGGTGACCACTTTCGAGCCGACTGCGGCATTGACGACCTGCGAAAACGCGTTGCGTGAGTTGATGGCTTACGCGTACGGCACGAAGCACGGCGCCGCTTGGCTCGAGGTCGTCGCGACCGCGAAGCAGCGAAAGGATTGGGACAAGCGCGCGGCGAAGGCGGCAGAGCGGTGTAAGCGCGGGGTAGCCGAGGTGGACGAGCCGGGGCTGGCGTATTCGCACTTTTCCGATTTGCTCGAGATCGCGGGTGCGCATTGGGACGAGCTGGAGCCGGCGCTGGGTGCGCGGGATCGGATGTTTCAGTTGCTGGAGGTATTCGCTGAGCTGAGAAACGATGTAGCGCATGGTCGTACGCTGTTGGTCTTCGAGCGGGAGTTGTATTCCGGGATCGCCGGGAAGATACGAAATCAGGTGACGCTGTACATGAGCAGTCGTGACGAGTCCGGCCAGTACTACCCGCGGATCGAGTCCGTTATCGACAGTTTCGGTCATCGGCTCGTTGAGCAGCGCCCGCTGAACGGGGAGATGTTCGGTGGCTCGGTGACCGGCACGATCTTGCGGCCCGGTGATCGTGTGCTGTTCACGGCAACTGGCACCGATCCACACGACCGGCCGCTGCGGTGGGATCTGACCAGGATGAGCGCAGGCACCATGGAGGACTCCAAGGTCTCGGTCGACGGGAATCCGGTCGAACTGGAATGGATCGTCAGTGAGGGAGACGTCGGTGAGAGGAACGGCGTGCACATTCGCATGTATGCCGAGAAGTCGAAGTACAAGAAGTTCGCTGGGTTCGATCACCGCGCGTACTTCCAGTACATCGTGCGGCCGCCGCTGGACCACGACCCGGCGAGAGATGTCGAGTAGCGGGCTTCCTCGCGCCCGGCGGTCGCTGGGTAGTTCGTCGTGGCTGGCCGCAGCGAATATCCGGTGGCAAGGGTGGGGGTCGGGGTCGGAGGATTGTGCCGGTGTATGAGCGTCGTGTGCCCTACCGCGAGTTCTCGCGCGCGGTTCGGCGCTTCCATCGAGATCGGTTGCTGGACAAGGTCGCCGCCGCCAGTGCGGCGATTCAAGCCGGCCGTGTGGCTCGAGCGCGCCTGCCTATCCGTTCACCGGTGCAGCAGTTCACGTTGGCCGCGGTCGCGCGTACCGCGTTGGCCGAGTCGATGGTCTACCGGTCCGATGAACCGGTCACTGACCAAGACCTGACCAGGTTGTGCCACTTGGCGATCCAGGTAGACCACCCCGACATTCCTGACCATGGGATCTTGGCCGCGCCGGTGATGCGTCGGCTGCTCGGACGACTCAGCTACCAGCAGCAACTGTTCGTGCACGCCGAGCTGGAGGACATCACCCGGACCCTGGCGTTGTTCGACGACCACGATCCCGCACTGACCGACATGCCTACCGCCGCCCAATGGGAGCAGGCGCTGGGGGTGCCGCTGCCGACATACTTGACCTTGGCCTTCACCGCCTTCGTCGGAGTCGGTGTGCACGCCGGCCGATTCCCTCATGCGGCGATCGCCGCGGCCGCGCGCGTCGGCGCGTTCGGCGAGGGCGTCGATGCCCACACCGCCACGGCGGTCATCGACACACATTTCGCCGCCGACCGTGCCGAGCTCGAGCTGACCGCCAAGTCCGGTGAGACCGCACTGTTCGCGGGTGGTCGCCAGTTGTGGTTGTCGAACCCGCTGCTCGCCAATCCGATGGTCCGCCGGCCCGATGGGTATTCGGCGCCGATCGCTCCGTTCGTGCTGCACAAGATCACTCCTTTGGGCATGTACTTCACCGGCATCGGCGCCTTCGGTGACGGATTCCCGAAACTGGTGGGTGAGTCGTTCGAGAAGCTGGTCGGTCGGCATCTGCGGCTGCTCGAGTCGCAGGGCGCGCAGGTGTATCCCGAGGTTCGCTATGGGCACGAGAACAAGCTCACCTGCGATTGGCTGGTGGTGCTGCCGAAGCTGGTGCTGTTGGTGGAGGCCAAGGGGATGCGGTCGATCGAGCCCGCACGCCTCGGGGACGAGGACGGGTTGAAGACGCTGGCCTCCCGAGTGCAGAAGGCCCGCAACCAGATCGCCACCACGGCGAAGCTGATCGCCGGGCGGATCCCTGAGCTCGCCCACATTCCCGATGATCGGCCGATCCGCGGACTCGTCGTGACCTTGGAGCCGCTGCACCTCGTCGATACCTATGTCTATGAGGATCTGCTCGAGGCCACCGCGGTCGAGACTGCGACCGCCAGCGCACATAGCGTCGAGGAAATCTTGCCCACGGTGGCCCGGCTGCCCGACGGGCAGGCACGGTTGCTCGACGCGCTCACCGCGAAGCCGCCCACTCCGGTCGCGCTCGATCGTGCGGTCAAAGGCGTTGTCCTCGAGCGCAACCCGAACTCACTCAAGTTGTGGGACAATTGGCGCGCGGCAACGCCAGTCCCGATCGACTAACCGCGGTCGCGAGCACCTTGCCGACACCGAGCACGCGAGAAGTCGTCACCGCGCTCTTAGTCAATGCTCGATTCTTATTCAGCATTCGATGAATCGCGACGGCGCACTTTCTGAACGGCTGGGCGTGCCACGGCCGAATCACGCTGTCGGTAAGCCTGTTCGAGGTGGCTGAACAGGTTCAGGAAGTAGGTTCGTTGCGGTCGATCTGGTCGAGTTTTTCGGCGAGATCGGTCGCTGATCGTTCGACGATGTCGGGCAGTACCCGGAAAGCGGTGCTGGTTTGCTGATGCTCGACGCTGGCGAGTAGGCGTTGGCGGTCGTTGTCGTTGTCGGCGGCGCCGCTGCCGGTCACGAGATCGATGGCCATCTGGGCGATCTCGATGGCGCAGGCCCAGAATTCCAGCGCTTCGCGGACGGTGTCGGGGGCCAGATTGTGGCGTGGCCGGTCGTATTCCTGGCGGGCGAAGTCGAGGCAGTGCTGTAGGAGTTGCGAGTTCGCGCCTACGACCAGGGTGAGGTGCTGGGCGTAGAAGTCGCGCCAGGCCTGCGCGCGTGACACCATTCGGGGCTCGAGTTGCGAGCCGATATTGAGCTCGCTCGGTCCCGGATCGGCCTCGTAGAGAAGGCAGTTCGCGGTGCAGCCGTACAGGTTGTCGAGGTGCGGTTGAGCGGGGGTCGCGGCCATAAAGTACATAGTGCCGTCAGGCACCGACACGCGTTGGGGCTTGTCGCGGGCGATCGGGTCGGTTCAACTCCTCGAGCACATCGGCGAACCGGTCTTCCAAACTGCGCATGTGTCCTCCCCTTTCGAGCGAACCCCTGGATGGCGGCCAGCCTACGACGACGCACCGACATAGCTCTGGGAACGACCCGACCACCGTGTTTCGAACGGAGTTCCTACCCGGGGATCCCCGGCGTCCCAGGATCGAGGCGGGTCCTGGTGCCGCGGGATGCCTATCCTGGTGCGGCAGAGGCAGTTTCGGGACGGAGAAGGGTGGCTCGTGGCTGGATCGGATACGCCGGAGTTGTTGAACCTGGGCGAAGTGTGCGAGATCTTCGGGCTTGAGGACCGCTGGGTGCGTCGGCAGGTGAAGCGGCATGGTTTCCCGCCGCCGAGGCGAATCGACTCCGAGGATTGCTGGGAAGCCACGGAGGCATGGGTGTGGCTGGCTGGCGTTCACCCGGACCTGGCCGAGGTGGCGCCGTTGCGGTACTGGTCAGGGCAGGTCGAGTACCACGGTGTGCGGGAGATTGCCGGCGCGGCGGTGCAGGACTGGAGTGTGGAGGGTGTGCGGCTGCGGCTGGTGTGGAAGCTGCCGCCGCTGCGGCATGTGCTCTTCGACGAGGCCGCGGCACTTTGGCCGATGGTGCGCAGAGTGGTGAAGATCGACGGTCAGGTGAGTCGGTCGGGGCCGGTGTTGTTTGTGCATGATGAGCACGGTGATCGGGTGGGTGAGTGGCGGTGGTCGGATCTGGCGAGGGTACTCGGCGGCGCGGCGCCGTACTGGCCCCCGGTTTTGCGTGTGCCGGAGGTGATGCGCCGGTGGCGGCCCGGCACCACCGACGTGGTCGCCGCTGTTCCGGAGATCGATGCGGGCCCGATCCTGCGGCTGGCCGCGGCACTGGATCCGAGCTTCCCGGCCCATCAGGTATTGGTGGAGCTGGTGCAGCGGGTACAGGCCAGAGCGACTCGCGATGCTCACAGTGACATCAGGTCCGTTGTCGAGGACGAGCGCGCCCAGTGGCTGCAGCTCGCAGCCGAGCCGATGCCGACTCCGGAGCCGGCCTCGCTGTCGGATGCTGTGTGCCGCGCGGGCTGGCTGGAGGTCCTCTCGCGAGCCGATTCGTTGGCTAAGACTGCGGTGCGGGAAGTTGTTGCGTGGAACGGTGGTGACTCGCTGCCCTACGGCTGCCGTGAGAACATCGCTCCCCATGATGTGGTGGCTGCGGAGTGGGCAATCCGGCTTGAGCCGGTGTCGCGGCTGACCGCCGCGTTCGAGTTGGTCCTCGACGACGAGCAGGACAAGGTCGCAGCGTTTCTCACCGATCCGGTCACTGACGCGCCCGTGGTGCGCCTACGCTCCGGGGAGCTGCGGACGGTGTCGCCATGGCGGTTGCCGACGACGGCCCGGTTGGCCGAAGTGATCCTGGGGCAACAGATTTGGATCCGGGACGCAGCTGGCTCGCTGTTCTTGGCGCCGCAGATCAGTGGCTACGGATTGTCCTACGGCTACGACGGGGCACACACGTTGCCGGTGTTGATCGACCGCCTGCTCGACGACATCAACGCCCCGGCCGCCGACGCCTACTACGGTGCCTCCACAGGGCTTGAGGCGCTGATCGCCAAGAAGTGGCCTGCCGGCACGGTCCTGACCCGATCGGAACTCGAACGCGCCCGCGGCCGCACCGGGCTGGTCTAAGCCAGGTCTAAGCCCATCGCATGCGCGGCATGCGCGTACGGGTGACGGGCCGCGATTTTGCGTGCGCGAGCAGGAATGCCGAGCGGTCACCTGGCAACGCGGTTCGATAGACAGTCACAGTGAATCGCCTTGTGCAGCAGCGTGTGTGGAGTGGGCGTTGTCCGGCGACTGTATCTGAGGCTGCGGCTGGGTGGTGCTGGAACTGCTGGTCGCCGCGGCGTTGCGCCATGGTGCTTTGGGGTCGGCGAGGGTGTCCAGCAGGAGCTGGCACCAGGTGGTCGCGGCGTTGACGGCCAGTCGTGCGTGCCGGACGCCAAGTCCTACAGGGGATTTGGCGTGGCCGTGGCCGGTGCCGTAGCCGAGGTTGCGCAGTTCGGCGAGGCCGATCGCGATGGTCGAGACGCTGCCGAGGATCTTGCGCAGGCCGCCGGCGCCGTCTGGACCGATGCCGTTGACAGTCGAGGGGTGCAGGTGCAGGGCTTGCTGGGCCGATTTCACCAGATCGGGGAGGTCGGGATTCTTGCCGAGTGGAACGCCGAGCTCGGTGAGGACGTATTTGGCGGTGGCTTCGATCAGCTGTTTGGAGGCGCCGATCGCGCCAGCGGGGTCGGTGAGGAGAGTCTGGTGGGCGCGGTCGATCTCGTCGCGGATTCCGGAGGCGTCGTTGAGGGAGGCCAGGCTGTGTTCGAGGCCTTTGGGGTGTTTCCAGGTGATGTTGTGGTTGGCGTCGAGTGCGAGGCCGTCGCGGTCGAGTCGTTCCCACACGCCATCGAAGTCGCTGTCGTTGTGGTATGCGTTGCGGGCCAGCCATTTCAGTTCCCACTCGAAGGCGCGCAGGGCGCGTTGGACGTGGTTGATGTCGGTCCAGTCGACTGCGGCGGCGTAGGTCTGGAAGGTCACGCGCCGGACACTGCTGTCGTCGTAGTCGAGCTGATCGACGGCGACGAATCCTTCGTCTTCCCAAAAACTGGCGACGGTGTTCTGCGGGATATTTGTCGCCAGGGCGCGGAATGCGTTGCGTGTGCCCACGCTGATCAGATCGACTCGATTCACGGGCCACACACTATTGCCGACCACCGACGCGCAGCCCTCCACGCGCAAATGCTGTGGCGCCCAACGGTCTCTCGGCTCGGACGCGGGAACTGGCGAACCGGATCGACGCCGGCCCTGGTTTCCGTGTGTGCAGTCGCTACAGCAGGATCAGGACCAAGCACATGCCGACCGTGGCGACTCCCATGTATGTGGCCAGCATGGTGTTGAGGGCGGCATTTGACCTGCCGGTCTTGAGCAGATGGTCGCTGGCGGCCATCAGCACGCTGGTGATGATTCCGGTCAGCAGCGCGGTCACGGCCCATACAGGTGTCGCTCCGACGTGTTGGCCGGCTTCGTCGCCTGCCAACGCTGGTCCGGCGAAGCAGACCAGCACGCCGAGCCCTGTCGGCATCAGCACGGTGGCTGCCGTGCGCCACCGCGACGGTGCCGCTGCGGCGGTGGAAGGGAGGGCGCTCTGCTCTGCTACCGCGGTGCCGACCGGCCGCTCGGGTTTCACCGAGGTGATGCCCAGGGTCTTCTTGTCGGCATCGCGGATGCGTTGTTCGTCTGCACGAATGCGCCGTGGCTGAATGAATTTCGGATGGATCACCCACCCGACGGCCAGGGCGAGTTCCACGCCGATGACGATCCCGAACAAGACGGCTATGCCGGTTCCGCCGTCTTCGGCCGGCGGCCGCCAGATCCGGTCGATGAGATAGGCCGCACAGACGAACGCGACGGGCCAGGCGACCAGGGCCAGGCTCCACAGCAGCCGGACCAGGCGAGCAGGTAGCAGCGCTTGTCGAGGAACCAGCCCCAGTTCGGCCCGGCGGAGGTTGTCTTGGCGCAGCGTGCGGACTTCGACTACTGCGGCAGCGACCGGAAACCCCGCCAGCCCAGCGAGGGTGAGCACCGACCACGCCAGCGCTGCCCAGCTCGACGGCAGCGACCCCCTGATCAGCCCGGATAATCCCAGTGTCGCCATCGACCCCAGTACCCATATCCAGAAGGAGTCGGTCAGCTGGTCGGCCAAGTTCCCTTCACGCCGCCAGGTTCGCCAGGCCCACGCCGCGGCAGGGATTCCGAAGACGAGAACGATTGCCACCAACAGCGCTACCGGCACGACGGCCCCTTCCTGAGCGCCGAAGCGCTTGCGACACAAGTCGCTCGGACAGAGGGCGTCATCGTAGTCCGGACTAGTAGCGCGGCTTCTCCCTGTTTAGTGACCGCTTCCAGCATGAGGTTCTGCTCCTCCCCGTTCGATCGTGTGCGTCTTCACGATCGTCCTGCTAGCCATCATGCAGGACGAATCCAGACGTCCCGGCGAACCACACACACGCGGTGGGAGATGAAAGTTTCGCAGCGGCCGGTGGGCGAGCTTGCCGACGATCTTGAGGTCGGTGAATCACCAACCGCATGTGCAGTGACCGCGAGGAATCTGCGACGATTGCGGCCCGCGACCAGCAAGTTCGCCACCGCATACGGATCACCGCGACTGGCCGAGTAGAGAGAAGCGACCCGGGACGCTCTGATCTCGGCAGCGCCCTCCAGCCCAGCTACGCGAGGCCTCGACGCGCTGCTTTGCAGCTGAGGACCTGGCGCCGATCTGGCTTACTCGGTGAAGTACGACTCCCAGTGGCGGTAGGCTCCGAGACCGCGAATCAGTGGCGCGACAAGGGTTTTGACAGTGTCGCGGGGGTCGTGGACGAGGTCGAGCAGCGCGGTTTCGGCGGTGTGCTCGTAGCTGTCGGCGAAGTACGGCTCGCTGTGCGGCGCGAGGGGGTCGGCATTGAGCGTGTAGGAGGTGGCGTCGCGGGTGCCGGTCAGCACCAACCCGAATCGCCAGGTACCGGCGAATTCGTAGGCGTGGGCAACCAGGGCGGCCAGGCGCACGAGCAGGTCGGCACGTTCGACGATCAGTGTCTCGAAGATCGCGTTGCTGGTGAAGGTGTTGCCTTGCGATCCGGCGGGGGTCACCCCACGTTCGGAGGCGAAGAACAGCGAGCCGTTTTCCCGGAACCGCAGTTCGGCTGAGCGGCCCTCACCGTTCCAGCGTTTGCCGTCGTGCATTCCGGTGGTGATCGCGACGGCATGAGGCCGCCGCGCGAACGCGGGCCCGCGCAGCAGGCTGGGGTCGGTCACGCCGCTGTTGGATTCCGCGGCGCGGACAAGCTCGAGGATCGTGGTCGACCAATTCGGGGACTCGGCGAGGGGCACCAGCATCTGGTCGTGTGCGCCGAGGGGCTCGGCAGCGATCGCGAGGATCGAGTTGATTCCCTTGCGCGGGCCGAGATCGGTGACGGCCTGGTGGATTTCGGCCACGATGTCGGTGCGAGCGTTGATCTGGCGTTCGTGCAGGCGCAGGACTTCGGCGTGGTCGAGCACGCGGTTCTGTTTGTCGCCGCGCCCGTAGTAGCGACCGCCTGCCATATGCGGTGCCCGCGGTGACTGCGGCACGTGCACAACCAGATACCCCTTGCCGGCACCTTCGCTGGCCGGGATAGGGGTGGAACGGATTCGCACGCCTTCCCGCACTGCTGTCGCGGCGATGCTCTCGATGCGCTCGGCCAGACCGTCGAGATCGACGGGCCACAGGCTGGGCGGGGTGGTGTCCTCGTCGATGCCGATGATGATGATGCCGCCGTCAAGGGCGAATGCCGCGATATCGCAGGCGATCTTCTTGTTCGCCGACTGCCCGGGCTCGAGTTCTCGCTTGAGGTCGAGGACATGTGTTTCCTCGAGGATCCCGTCGGCCGCGGCCTGGCGCAGTGCGTCTTCGGTGCGGGGATCCCACAGCGGGCCAATAGGGTTCACGGCATGCAGCGTATCGACAATGCTGCTGTTCTACGGCAGCTCTATCGAAGGTCACACCGCCTGTCGCGGCCCCCTGGCCGATGTGTTGTACCAGTTTGTCGGTGGCCTTCGCGCGGGAATGGGCTTCGCTGGCGCACGCACCATTGCCGACCTGCAACAAGCCCAGCTCATGCGTATCACCGCTGCTGGTATGCGCGAAAGCCACCCCCATGACGTCGCGATCACCGCAGACGCCCCCAACTATTCGTCGCGGCCGTAGCTCTTTTCGAATCGTGTAGTCGAGACGAACTCGACACAAGCGCCTGCTTCGAGGTCGGTCTTGTAGCGCGTGCTGGCTTTCCGCGCTGCGGCCGCGCAGGTGACCGTGGCCTTCGAGGACATGTGTTTCCTCGAGGACCCCCGCCTACCTCGGCCCCGACCTGCGCTTGTCTGTCCGTGCTCGGATTCCATCATCGGTCTGGTGTGAGGATGGTTTGACATCGGTTTGCCTGTGCGGGAACGCGGTTCGGCGCCGGTGGAAGGGAGTTCGGGGGCTGGGGATGCTATTGGGTGTGTGTGTTGGTGACGGTCGATCCCGACCACCTGCTGAGGCGCATCCTCACCGACCTGGACCTCGAGCATGTCGTGGCCGAGGCCATCAAAGGGTTGCGGCGCAACGGAATCCGCGTCGCGGTCCTGTCGAATTCCTGGGGTGCCGGACCGTATGACCCGTACCAGCCCTACGACCTCGCCACCCGTTTCGACGTGGTCGTGCTCTCCCACGAGGTCGGACTCCGAAAGCCTGAGCCAGCCATCTTCGAACTGACTGCCGACCGGCTGGGTGTCGACCCCAGCCGGTGCGTCTTCGTCGACGATGTCGCGCACTACCTGGAACCGGCGCGGCAATTGGGAATGGGCACCGTCCATGCGGTCGATCCCGAAACCACCGTGAAGGAGCTCACGCGCCTGTTCAACGCCCAACCAGACTGCTGATCACTGCGGCGGACCGATATCGGCACACCGGTCAGCACCGGAAACCATTCCGCAGGAAGGGATTCAACCGTGATCGAAACCAAGCCATCGACCACGATGCGGGAGTTGGGGATCGTGCAGGCCAGGCACCGCGATCCTGGACAAACCCGCCAGGGCATTCGCCCTGCCCGGCGAGGGTGAGGACGCCCGCATCACCGCCGAATCCGACGACACCGACGAGCAGTACGAAGGCTGCCTGAGCTTCTTCGACGTGCGCGGCCTCGTGCCCCGGCCCCTGCACATCACCGTCGAAACCACCACTCTCACAGGCGAACTCGTCACCTCGCGAGATCAAGGAATGGTGACCATATGACCAAACCCTCGTCGTCTGCGTCGACGCCGCGTAGCTGGCCTGTCCGGCCCGGCTACCGCGATAACCTCTTCCGCGGTGCGGCGGAGTTCTACAGCCAGTATCGCCCGGCCTACCCTGCGTCGCTGTTCGAGGACCTCCTCGACCGAGCGGGTGAGGGGGGCCATCTGGTCGACCTCGCCTGCGGCACGGGTGAAATCGCGATTCCCCTGCACACCCGATTCGCCCACGTCCAAGCGGTTGACCTCGAACCGGACATGATCGAGGTCGGGCGCACCAAGGCCGCCCAGGCCGGCGCCACCAACATCACCTGGAGTGTTGGCAAGGCAGAGGACCTGGCGGTCACCGAACCAGCGCAACTGGTCACGATCGGCAACGCCTTCCATCGCCTGGACCGACCCCTGATTGCCCAACGTGCCCACCAGTGGCTGGCCCCCGACGGCTGTCTGGCCATCCTGGGCAGCAGCACGCCGTGAAGCGGGACCGAACCGTGGCAAGCAGTCGCCGTCGATGTAGTGGCTCGATGGTCCGGCGACAAGAGCCGCCCTGCCAGCGCGGCGTCTGCGACGACTGGAAGCGGTGGCCAGGCCCGCCGCACGCATGAGGACGTCCTTCGTGACGCCGGATTCGTCGACGTGGTCGAATACCAGTTCCCGACACCCCATACCTGGACGGTGGACGAGTTCATCGGGTTCTTGTGGTCGACCTCGTACACAGCCCCGATCCGCGAGAACCCCTCGCTTGCTGAGGGATTCGAACAGGACCTGCGAGCGCAGCTGCGCGAATGCGAGCTGTCGGGACAGTTGCGGGAGTCGATCGCGCACTACTACATCCTCGGCCGCAAACCCGACCCCGCGCGCATATCTCGGTGAGTACTCGACCCACAGACGGAAAAGTTGAACGTCACCCGGTGATCGCCGTCGTGAGCGGTCCTCCTTCTGGGAAATTCGGCGTACCTCGGTCCGTCGTTCATCGAGACCTTGCTGATTGCGATCGTGGATGGACGGACTAGCGTTCACGTGCTTCGCGACCGCGTTCGACTCCTCGGGCGCGTTCTGCCCGCCCGGCAGCGGTGGTGCCGGTACCCGGCGTTGGCGGCTCACGGTTCAACTCTTGGGCGGGTGGCGGCATCCCCACTTCGACGACGCGCACTATTTCGCGCGGCAGCTTCGCCAGGAATTGCGCTCGCGCTTCCTGGATGCGGGCCAACTCTCGCTGGCGGGCTTTCTCAGCTGCCTGCCGTTCGATGGCTCGCTGTGCGGCTTCCCGTACGCGCGCATTGAGGTCACGCTGGCGTTGCTGCTGTTGCCGTACCAACTCCGGCACGTTATGCAACTCTCGTTGCACTCCACGCGCCTGCTGCTCGAGCATCCGCCCAAGCTTGCGAGCTTTCTCCGCTTCGGCGCGGGACACCTCCACCACCTGAAACCGGTCCGGGAAGTCGCGTTGCAGCGCCTCGAGCCCTTTGCGGACCATGGGATCGGCGGCCCCTGCCCGTGTCACCCATCTTCCTGTGGCGTTCGGGTCGCGGGTCAGTAGTTCCCGGTCCAGCCTGATCTGATTGAGGGTGTGGGGGTCGTCGCGTATCCGGGTGCTGCTCTTGTACTCGGTGAAGTCCCGGCCGCCCTTCTCGTTGACGCGGGCGGTGTCGTGAACTCTGGTGTTCCCCTTGCCTTTGCCGAGTTCTATCTTTTGTTCGTTGCGCCAACCGTTTTCGCGGGTTTCGCCGCGTTGCTGCGCCATGCCCCGATGGAAGTGGCGGCCCCGCTCCTGCGCTTTGCGGGATCGTTCGCTGCGGCGGCGTCTCTCGTCCTCTGCGGACATATTCTGTTGTCCGCCCGCCGCTTCACACGGTGTCCGCTACTCCGGCTGCGCTTTCGAGTCGGTGTAATCGTCTGTGCGGTCGGTGATTTCGTCAGTGAATCCGTCGCCGTGTTCGATCATCGACAGCAGCATGTCCACGGGGTTGTCCACATCAGAGGTGTAGCTGTAGCAGACCGACGGCCCGATGCCGTCGTAAACGGGGGTGCCGTTGCCGGGCACGTTCAACCGCAACCCGTCGGCGTTGCGGATCAGGTATTCGGTCAGGTAGCAGATGAATTGGTCGGCGACCTTGGTATTGTCCGCCAATGCTTTTCGGGTCGGGAACAGGGCGAATGCGCCGTATTCGACCCATTCGAGCATGGCGGGGGTGTAGCGTCCGGCCTCCGGGCGTGGCGGCGTGCTCTCGCCGATCGTGAAGTCCTCGGCTGTGGGGACGGCGGGGAGGGTTTCATCGAAGAGTGTGTCGATCTGGGTGTAGCAGCGGCGCAAGTCAGCCCACGCGTCCCACTCAGGGGTGTCTTGTGCTGCTTCGTCGTATACGGATGCGAGATCGGCCATGCACACTCATCCCCTCGATACGTTGCTCCTGGTTGGTGTTGATGATATCGGTCCGGTCGGTCCATCGACCGCCGAAACGGCCCTCGACCCACTGAGAACACGCCTACCACTTCGCTCACCCCAACCTGTCACTGTGATCGAACGACTCGGGCCCCGCCGAAAAGCTTGCGGTCGGATGGATCGTGAGCGAAGTCGATCCGACGCCAGATGCCGACCGGTGGTGCTGTCCCAGTCGCCACGGGCGGCCCGCGCGGCTATGGGCGCGGGTCGGCGGTCTCCTCGTCGAGCCAGAGTTTGCACGCCAGCGCAGCGGCGCGCACCGAGTCAATGGTCAGCTCGCGGCCTGCCCCGGGGATCGCGTTGCGCAGTCGGGTGTCACGCTCGTGGTAGCGGGCGCGGGCGAAGTGGCTGCTTGCCGACGGCCCGTCGGCGCTGACCAGCATCTCGGTCACCGTGCCAAGGTGATCTATGCCGTCGGTGCGTCGGAAGTAGTGGTCGCCGTTGGACGCCGCGCGGTGCTGGGAACGCAGGAACCGGGTGCCGTCGTCCAGGATGATGGCTTTGGGGGTGATCTCGCGGATCGCGTTGCGGACCGCCGGGCGGTCCTCGCGGTCGGCGAGGATCACCACGGCCGCGCCGGGTGCGGCCCAGTCGGGAAGCGGGAGCGGGGACTTAGGCATGAGGCGGGTGTCCTTCTTGGAAATCGGTTGGGGAGAGTGCGGATCTAGGTGCGTTCGAGACGCTTTCGCTGCTCCGCCGTGCGGAAATGCCTTCTGACGGAAAGCGTGCGACGGCGCCGGCGTTGGCAGGCGTGTCGGTCCTGCCCTCCGGCATGTCCCGATCGATCGGGGGGACGTGTCGAAAACCCTGGTAGGCAGTGGGATTGTGGACGGCTACTGTTCGACTTCGTGGTCGGCGCGTTGAACTGACGCGACGGCTGGGGATGCCTTCTAGTCAGAGGCGCGGCCGAAGAACAGCCAGCCCGTGTGCTCGGTGCCGCCGGTGGTGATGACGTCGATTTCGCCGGTGCGGGGCGGTAGCACAGTGTTGAGGATCGGGTGTCGCCGTTCCTGGTATCGGGAGCCGCGCACCGCGATGACCTTCTCGCCGGGGTACTGGGTGTTGATCGCTGTCTGGGCGATCGCGTCGTGCCAGTCACCGGTGTATTTGCCTGTGGCGCGCCAGGTTTCGTGATCGAAAGTGATCGTGCGGGGATGTTCGCCTCCGCAGAGGGCGATTGCTCCAGCGGGTTCGTCGATGGCGCGGACCCGTGGGTCGTCATCGGCCAGGAGCTTCTCGGCCTGCGTGATCGCGTCGGTTTGAGACATTGGCTGGCTGGAGATCAGCACTACGCGGGTGGCTTCGGCGATGGTGCCGGTGGGGTAGTGGGTGCCGTATTCGCCTTGGGCATCCTCGACAGCCCCGGCAAACGCTTCCTCGAGGTCGGTGATGTTGGCAATGGCGTAGAACTCTCGGTGTGACATGAGCGTCTCCTCTTCGGATTGGTTGCGTCGCCGACGGTCTCGGCGTCTGGGTCGAATTCAGGGCCTTCGGGCACCGGGGTGGAGGAATGCCGGTGTCGCCGGGGTGTTGGATCCCGGCGAGCCTGCGCCCACACGAGGGACCGGACGCAGGGTTCGCATCGAGGCGGTGAGCGCTGCGGGGGAGGAGGCCGCTGGTTACGGGGACAGGGTGTGGGCGTCGACTGCGGCCAGGTAGAGCGAGAGCTGTCCGGCGACGCGGGTCAGGGCCCGGGCGAGCCTGCCGCCCCAGTCGGTGTCGGCGTCGAGGTCGTAGTGGTGGTCGCCGGTGCCGTCGCTACTGGTGGTCTGGATGTGGATGCGGGTCACGCTGAGGGGTGCCAGCAGCTCGGGGTAGAGGGTTGTGTTGGTCTCCTTGATGAGGGGAGCCCAGGCGGTGACCGTCCATCGGCGCAGGGACAGGTTGCTGTTGTTGTTGCCGGAGCGGACGGTGATGACGAACATCGACTGGTTGTCTACCTCGGTGATTTTGTAGTCCTCGAGGATCTTTTCGGTGATGGTTCTGCTCTCGAGGGAGCTGAGGACGGCTTGCCAGCGCCGCCAGGTGCCGCCGTGGGTGTCGGTCCAGCGGGCTTCCTCGCGATCGCGCAGGACTTTCTTCAGCGCGGTGCGCCAGTCGTTGAGCAGTCCGGTAGGTAGGGCGGCGAAGTGCAGTTGGTGCAGCAGCTTGTTCATGGCCTTGCGAGGTGTGCGCGTGAAGGTGCCGGTTTCGATTTGCTTGCCGCGCCTGGCGAGGCTGTAGTTGCGCTTGGCTCCCTTGCCTTCGGGGGTGAGGGTGGCGGTGTAGTCGCCGATTGTGATGGTTTCGGTGGCAGTTTCGCAGGTCTGCCAGCTGCCTTCGAGTGCAGTGGGAAGAACCAGGTTGATGTCGTTAGTGGGCGCTGTAGCGGGCACAGGTCGCCTCCTATACGATTGCGTGCTGAGGATTGTTGATTTATTCCTGGGTTTCAGTCGAGACTTCCGTAACGATTGGCCAGCAGAGTTTGTGGCCTGATCCTTTGGGAAAGGTTTTCGTGTCTGTTTTGGCCTTTCCGTCGAGGGTGTAGGTGTACTCGACGGTTACTGTCTCGCTGTCGCGGGAAATGGCTGTCACGAGATGTTCGTTCCAATCGACGTCCATGAGAATGTTGTCTCCGACAACGAGATCATCAGGAGTCTTGAATCTCACTATGTGCATACTCGTGCCTCCTAGGATGCGGGAATTATTCGGATGCCTGACCATGCCGGAAGTGTTAGTTCATGGCTTTCAGCAGCTTCGCGAGCTCGCCTGGTGTGCCGTAGATGCGACCGGCGGCGGTTTCGAGGAACAGCGTGGATGTCGCGTTGGGGTTCGCAGGGTTGGTTGCCGCGACATCACTGGACGAGTTGACCTTGGCGGGCCTGACCGGACTCCAGGTGCCGCACACTGTCCGGACTCCGCGTCGATCAGCGCCGGTGATCTGGGGGCAGCGATAGTAGGTGAACGGTTGGTCGTTCTCGTCCCGGCGTGTCTTCGACACGATCTCTTCCATTTGGCCGTGGTCGCAGTGGACTGCCCCGTTGCTCAGGCGGCGGACTTCAGCCTTCTTGGTGGACTGGGAAACCACGACGATCTCACCCTTGTCATGGATTGTCTGTCCGGGGGTTTCAGGTGTTTCGCCGGAACGATGGACGCTGAGGCGGATCGCAGGGAGCAACTGTGCGGTCACCCAGTCTCGAAATGGACCGGCATTCGGGTTATCGCTACGCCTGGTCAGTACGTCCAATCCGGCTTCGGTGACGAGGTTCATTCGTCCTGAATTGGGCATCCATGTATTGATCTGATCGACGGATGAAACGTCGGCCGAGGTTAGTGCCAATTTCTGAGACTCGTTCAACTTTGCCAGGGCTGACTGAGTGTTCTTGTATCCCAAGGGGCGGCATACGTCGGGTGCGGAGAACAGAATGTCGTCTCCGAGTTTGATGTAGCGGACGGAATCCGAGGTGAGGGGGAACTCGGAACGGGAGACCTCAATGTCGTTCATTTTGTTCCTTTCGAACCTAAAGCTTTCAA
>NZ_BDBY01000185.1 GCF_001613225.1 Nocardia pseudovaccinii NBRC 100343 | reverse complement strand
CACCGCCGCCGCGCGGACCGCCCGCACCGCCCGGTGGACGCGGACCGGTGGAGGTCCCGCTGACGTAACCCGCCGAACCCGGCGCGGCACTCTTCGTCGCGACGGCCTTGGTGCCCATCGCACCCAAAGCGCCCACCGCGAGCAAGGTTCCGCCTGTCGCGGTGAGACCGGAACCACCGCTGCCCACGATCGCGACCGCGGGCGTGACCAACCGCATCAGCGCGGGCAGCACGAACGCGACACTGCACAGCAGCACGATGGCGACCAACATCCGTTGCGCTTGTTCGCCTTCGGGCAGTCCGCCGGTATCGGTCAGCGAATCCACATGCCCCGCGGTGGTGAACGCGATCATGTAGACGATGGCAGCCACCGGCTTCCAGAGCATGAATGCGATGATCCAGCCGATCAGCTTCTGATACGACTGTTTGCCGATATTCATCCCGGATGCGGCCGCGGCCAATGGCAGCACACCCGCCGCGATGATCAGCAGCCCCTGACGCACGATGGCGAGCACGATCTGTGCCAGCGAACCGAGCAGTCCGACGATCGCGATGATCAACACCAGGCCCGGCGAAAATGCCTGCAGCTTACTGGTTTTCACCATCAGCTCGGCCAGATCCTTGGCATTGCCGTTGGTCGAATCATTGATGATCCACTCGGAGAAGCGATCCGAGGCCTGAGTGCCCGCGACGATGACGGCGCCGAGCATCCAGGAACTGAAAACCACCCGCGTGAACATGCGGAACGATTCGGCCGCCTCATTCATGACGGCGCCGCGTCTGGCCTCGGCCAATCTGGCGCCGGACAATATCACCGAGGCTATGAGCAGCAATATCTGCGCTTGATAGGTGTAGTCGTTGATCTTGACGAACAACGAACCCGAATCGCTGGCCGCCTCGTTGGGGACCTTCATCCAGAAGGTCAACGCCAGGATGATGGCCTCACCGAGACCGTTCATCAGCGAATCGACGACCTTGCCGAAGGTCGAATCCCAGGCCTTGTCCTTGACCGCGTTCGCGGCGCTGCCCGGGTGCGAGGCGGCATTGCCCGCCTTGCATACCGCCGACGCGGCGTCACCGAGCGAAACGCCGGGCAGCCCCACATTGTCGAGGGTGTCGTGCAGTTCGTTGCACGTATCGTCGAAACCGTACGTCTGGCCGTAGGCCACCGTCGGCGTCGCGATCATCACCGTGAAGATGACCGCGAATATCGTGAGTACACGCCTCACCATTGTGTCCACCCCTCGATGCTTCGCAGGGAATCGATCTGGACTTGCTGCTGTCCGCTCACCGCCGTGAGCTTCCAATCGCCGTCGCGCCATGTGACTGCTAGGCGCATGCCGACCCATGTTGGTTGGCCATCAGCTGTTTCTCGGGCCTTTCTCGCAAACTGGATGATCGCGGAATCTTCGGTATAGCTTTCGATTCGGAACGCATCCGAAGCGAACAGCAACGGTCTCAACTTGTCCGGCAGTCGATCCGAGACCTTGCCCTCGGCCACGAGCCGGTCGTAGTCGGCCAGGTATTGCGGGGTGACCTCGACCAGCCGGAGCAGCAGATCGCGATCACGCGGGTTGGCGTTGGTGCGCCAGTAGATCTGCTCGGCAGCCAGGGCCGCGCCCTGTGGCGTGTGGGCGAATCCCACAGCGGCCTTACCGTCGATGCGCGCCGGGCCGTCGGAGGTGGAGAACCGCACTACGGGTCCGCCGAACACCCGCTGCCACACGCCTTGTCCGCTCGCGGGCTGCGGTGCCGCGGTCAGCCAAGTCGGTGCGCCCGGCTGCTGCTGCAAGGCCGGATTCTGTTCGAGCGCAACACCGATGTCGTTATCGGGCACATCCACGCGGCGGCCGAACATATCAACTTCCGGGTTCCCGAACCCTGACGCTGCGGTCGGCACATTCTCTGAGCTCGTGCCTGTCTTGGACACCTGGTCGCCGCTGACGGCGTTGTCCCGCATGGCAATCACGGTCACCAGCACCGCGACGACCACAGCGAGCACCGCGCCGACACCAAGCAGCGCCAGCGGCGAACGCTTCTGTGCCGGACCCGATCCGGGCCCCGAAATCACCATTTCGTCCATCCGTTCAGGGATTCGACGTACTCGGTCTGTGTGTTGCTCGTGGTGGCGGGCTTGAGCCGCCAGTCCCCCGCATCCCACACCATGACCAATCGCAGCGCCGCCCACAGCTGCTTGCCGTCGACCACCTGACCACGAGTGGCCAACTGGATGATCGCCAGATCGTCCGCATAGTTCTCGACCTTGAACGCGTCCGAGGCGACGAAATACTTGGTCACCTTCTCCGGCTGCTGCTGCGGGAGTTTGTCCTGGGACAGGGCCTTGTCGTAGGCGGCGATCTGCTGGGCCGAGACGCGGACCTGGCGGACGTAGAGGTCGCGGTCGGCGGGGCGGGCGTTGAGACGGTAGGTGATCTGGGCGGCCGCGAGCACCGCGCCCTGCGGGGTGTGCGAATACCCGACGGCCAGACCGTCTTCGATGTGGGTCGGGCCGTCGGAGGTGGAGAACGGGACCGAGGCGCCGTAGACCCGCTGCCAACCGTGCGGTGCGGTGGTGCCCTCGGGTGCCGCGGTCAGCCAGTCCGCGTCCGACGGCCTGCGCTGCCGGGTCGGATCCTGCGGAAGTGGTTGTCCGGCAGGATTGTTCGGGATATCGACGCGCCTGCCGAGAATATCCACCTCGGGGGTCGCGAAGCCCTCACCGCCGGAATTGGCTGCGGCGGCGGCCTTGTCGCCACCCGAACCCGAATCGTCCCGGCTCACATACACGAATACGCCGACGACCACGATGAGCACCAGCACGGCAGCGGACGCGATGACACCGAAGGAGACGCGATCGCGCGTGTACGACTCCTTCTCGCTCATGACTCCGCCTCGACAGCGCTCGGCTCCGTCATGAGCGAAGCACGCTGCGACATGATTCGCTCGCTTTGCTCGCTCATGTCGGCGCCTCCAATTTCACTATGTCCGTGGGCAATTCATCGACCGCCTCGATGGGCCGGTCGGTCGAGCCGGGATCCGGCAGTCGTAATCTCCAGTCGTTGCCGAACCATTCGACAGTGGTGTGGTTCACCGCCTTCGAGTTGTCCGAATATTCGGTATAGACGTCGACGGCCGAAGCCGCATCGGTGTAGCCGGTGATCTTGTATCCGAGCACTCTCGGCGCATATTCGGGCGCCGCCGGACCGGTGATCGAGAGCTGCACCCGGTTGACCGACCACTCGTCTCTGGCCTTGTCCGGCACCACCTCTTGGCGCACGATACCGGCCCATTGACTGTCGGCGGCCACCGACAATCGCACCGTGTGCACGATCGCCGCCAACGCCGCGCCGATCGGCGAATGCTCGAAACCCGTTGCGGCGCCGTCGGATACCTGCTTCGGCCCCTGGTCGGCACTCGGGAGTGCCACGCCTTGGAACGGCTGCCACCGCACATGGGTCGGCGCGGCCGTCAGGTTCGGGCCGGAATCGCCGTCACCGCCGCCGCAGCCGACCGCCGCCAGTAGCAGAGCAGCACCGAACGCACCCGCGGCGGGCTTGCTGATGCCCCGCCGCCACACGCCGGGTTGCTCCCGCACAACTGTGGAAATCATCCCAGGGCCGTCCCCATCCCCGTTCACGTCGGCAGGAACGCCAACGCGATCCCCGAGGCCGTGCTCGCCACAGCCGCCCCGAGCAGACTCATCAATACACCGTGCGAGGCGTCGTTCATCGCCAGGTCGCTCCGGAACGCGATCCACAGGCGGCCCGCGGACACGATCATCCACGCCAGGCACACCAGCAGTACGAACCAGAGCAGCCAGTTCAGCAGCTGCATCAGCGGTTGCAGCACTTCGGCGGGCATCTGCTTGTAGGCAAGCAGTTCCGCCGCCGACATTCGCACGGTAGTCATCGCCGCCATCAGGTTCCGATGACGGCGTTCATGATGGTGCCCGCGCTCGTCGCGACGACGCCGCCGATCATGGCTCCGGCCACCATCTTCGGCGATTCGAGCCCACCACCGGTCCACTTCTCCCACGCGAATTTGCCACCCGCGTAGGTGATTCCGCAAATACCGGAGAGCAACACGAACCAGGTGAGGTAGCGGACCAGCTGCAGGATCTTCTCCGAGCCGGGAGGCGCTTCCGGTGTCGGGTTACCGACCTGAGCCAGCACAGTGCCGTACGTGTCATGCACGGCAAGGAGAATCATGCTCATCGGCTGCCTTTCTTGGTAGTGGCGGTCAACGGTGGCCCTCGTCGAAAGATGCACTGCTGTCCAGGTTTTCACGCACGACCGCAACGATATCGGCCCCGAGCTCCCGGATCTCGAGCGGAACTTCCTCGAGCGGGTCGATCCTTTTCTTCTTCTGCGGTATCTCGTCGCCCGGGGTCCAGATCGGCAGACTCTCCGGTTCGACGAGGGTCCATTCCTCGTACCACGGGACCTGCCAGACCTGACCGGCCAGGGAGCCGACCACATCGCGGTAGCGGCGGATTTCGGCGGGCATGCGCCCGGGGCGGGCCGCGACGGTGATCAGTCCGAGCACCTCACAGGAGCCCGCGAAACCCGAATGATGTTGGCGCAGAAGATCATGCGCACGAGTGAGTCCAGCAATGGTCTCGCGGGCCACCAAGACGACGAAGGGCGATTCGCGGTCGAAGACGCCGGGCCAGCGGCGGCCCGAATCCGCCGCGGGCGCAAGCACACGCGCGAGGCTACTGGCTCCGGCACCGCCGTGCACACCTAGCAGCCACCACAGCGGCGCCCGGCCGACGCCGGGTACGGGACGGTCCCAAATGGGCGCACGACGGGACTCCGGTGGGGCTACCACACCGGCCTGGGCGGCTTCGGACTGGCGACGAAGTTTCATGGCGGCCGTCATGATGCCACTCCGGCGAGCAGCCGCCCATAAGCCCGGCGCGTCTCCGAAGCCAGCGATGCGTGGCGAACGAGTTCACCGCGCGCCAGATGTGGATCGTAGGGAATCTCCCTGATATCGCGAACCCAGCCGGAAAGGTGCTCGCGCAAATGGTCGGCAACATGTGAGTCCGCGCCGGGGAGCTGGTGTGAGACAACGATCGTGGTATCTCCGACGATGCCGCCGCCCTGCCCCCCGGCCGAATCACCGAACTGGTCGTCGAGCCATTCCAGGGTCACCCGCAGCCGGTTCGCGGCATCGGCGCGCGCCGGAATGGCAAGTACCAGAGCGACATCCGCGTCATCCAGCAAGGGTCGCAGCTGTCGTCCGGCAATCGGGTTGCCGCCGTCGTAGACAGCGGTGTACCCGGCGTCATAGATCGCGCGCGCAACTGTGAGATATGTGGCACGCCGACGCAGGGGCGCGGCATCGCGCCAGAGCAGTCCGATACCCGAACTCGCCTGCGACAGACACTCCTTCAACGGCGCTGGTTCATCGTTGCCGCGCCCGTACAACCACGATTGCAGGCTGATCGGATGCAAATGCTCATCGGCCCCGCGTAGCGCCAGATCGCTGCCCGCCGCCGTAGCATCCACGGCCACCGTCGAGGTGCCCGTCGTGCCGAGTTCACCGGCCAAGCCCAAGGCCGTGGTAGTGGTTCCGGCACCACCACAGCCACCGACCACCAGAATCGAACGCTGCGCCGGTTCCGCGGATTCACTTTCTCCGCCCTTACGCCGCAGACGCACCACCGGAGCCTTCGAAGGCGCATGCCGGTCCGACGGATCACCCGCATCGGGCGCCTCGTCGAGCCAGCGGCTCCAGTCGTCTCCCATCGCTATCAGCTCTCCCTATTCATCCGGCCGAGACGCTCGTGATGAGCGTCCGGCCGCCGACCACCACCGTGGCGACGGTCTGCTTGTTGTACGTGGCGGGCGCGCCGCCGGGTCGATACTCGGTGACCTCGACCGAATACCGGTCGTCGGTGATCGTCTGGATCCGCACGCAGTGCGTGGTGCCCAGCGGAATGGTGTCGATGCCGTGCTGGATCACCGCGGCCGAGGAGATATTCGAATCCGGGGCGACCACCGCCCGGACCCGCTCGCCGGAGCGTTCCACGTAGTAGGCGTATTGGAACGCCAGGATCGCTTCCGGTCCGGAGTCGGTGCCGCCGGGTTCGGCACTGCGCACGATGCGGTCGCCGCGTTCGGTCGGACAGTCGGCGATGCCACGGGATTGCACACTGCCCGCGGTGAATTGCATCGAGGGCACGACCGGTGCGGCGGCGCGATCACCGGACGAGCGCAGGAGCAACACCGCACCCGCGGCGGCCGCGGCCAACAGCAGCACGGCCACGACGAGCACCGCGATCACCCGGGCCCGGCGCGCGGCCGGATGATCGCGCGCCTCTTGGCGCAGTGCGCGCGTCGCGCGCGTCGACCGTTCGCGCGGAACATGGTCGTGGTCGTCGTCCTCCGGCCACGGGAACTGTACAAGTTCGCCATCGCGCGGACCGATGTAGTCGTCGTCGGGACCGGGGGCGCGTCCGGCCACCCAATCCGACCACCCACCGGTGAACTCGCTGCGACCGGAGGCCAGATCGGCGGGCACCTCGTTGCGTGCGCGCACCTCGTCGGCATCGTCCTCGCGAATGTAGTGCGGAAACCGGGGCGCACCGTCCTCGTCACCGGGATCCCGCAATCCCGGCTCGTCGGGATTCGGGGCCGCAACCCCCGTCTCCGGCTCCAGCGCGCCGTACCAGCGCGACAGCTGTTTGTACGACTTCAACATTCCCCCATTCCCGCAGAGCGAGGCACATGCATAATCGGACCCTCTCTGCGATCAGTTCGTGGAGAACGGGTAGGTGTTGTTTACGGTGCCGGGTACTACGGTGGGCGGAGTCGACGTCGCGCCGCCGGATGAGGTGCCATCGGCTCCTGTCCCGAACGGAAATTGTCCCGTACCGGACGAATTCGGCGTAGTCGACGCGCCGGAACTTTCTCCGAAGAATCCGGTGGTCGATTTCCTGCTGCCACCGATAGGCACAGCTCCGCTGCCATATTTATCGGCCAGATCGTGTGCTGCCGCGGCGAACCAGTCAGCGACGAATCGGGTGGGCGAATCACCGGTCGCGGTGACCGCCGCGGTGCTGTAAGCGCCGTGGCGCTGCACCGTATCCCAATAGCGCACCCAGGTCGTCACATTGAGCAGTTCGCTGTTATCGGTGATGTTCTGTACAACCGCGTCGAAGGCCTGAGTTACCAGTCGGGCACCGGTCGTAGGCGGCACCAACTGCGGAATCGCGCCCAGCAATTTCGTGCCGAATAGCAGGATTCCGGAGACCGGATCGGTCAAACCCGCAGTGGCCAGTTGGCTGATATGTGCCGAGCTGATGACCGATTCGACCACTGTCACGACCGCGTTCAGTCCGATCATGCCGACCTTCAGCAATGCCCGCAGTGCCGCAGGGATATTCAGCGGTGTGCGCGGATCAGCGGCATCGGCCACGCGCTGCGAAATCGACTTCTGCGGCGAAATCGACAAATTCGCTAGTGAGTTGCCCTGGACATCCTCATTGACGACTTCGGTGGCGGTTTTGATCGACGTGTATGCCAGCGCCTGGGAAATCGACACCAGTGACGCGATCGGGTCGCCACCACTCAACTTGGACTGGCCCGCAATAGACGCCACTGCCTTGAGAATCGGCGCGCCCTCCGGTGCGTCGCACGCGAGATCGCCTGCGGCACAGAAACTCGCGACACGCCCGGTGAGCGCGGCGAAATTGGGGGCCTTATCACGTTCCGGCCCGATTCCGCCGCCACTCGCGGGCTCCTGCGGCAGTGCCGCGATGGCTGCGATCCGGTCCCCCGATGTGCCTGGCGCCGGATCCGGCGTCGCCTTGCCCGGTGAGCCGGGAAATAGCGGCGCACCGGGATTGCGGGTCGGATCGGCGAACAAGGCGACCGCGGCGACCTTCTCGGGCGGGATCACCCCATGGCCCTGACCGACCTCCTGGGCGAACATCGAGGCCACGTGCGCGCCTTGCGAATAGCCCACGATCGCGAACCGCGTCTCGGTGCAGCGGGCCGCGACATCCTGGGCCATCGAGCGCAGCCGGAGCAGTCCGCCGATCACCGACTCCGCATACGACACCGTGCCACCGGCGGTCGCGCCGCCGAAACCGGATTCGTATGGGACATAGGCACGGTCGACCAGACGGGGATCGGCCTTGGCCAGCATCGGCATGAAGACCGTGGAGAGCATGCCGGTGTCGGTGGTCGGCGCGGCATCCGGTGACGATTCGCCTGTGCCCTGAATTCCCAAGGCGTACAGTGCCGGACACGTACCGATGGCGATGTTCGTCGGCGGGCCTGCGGAATCGGACGGTTCCGCTACGGCGGTCCCTGCGGTCGCCACAGCAACGGCGAATGCGATCAGCATTCCCGAGATCCGTGCCGTGTAGTTCATCATAGCGATCCGCAATCAATTCGTGTTGCCGCAGCTAACCTAAACGCCATGAAACGCAATAGACCGTAACAGATTCCGACTCTTGCTGCGGCTTCGACGAAAAGTTTGCGCGAACCGCCGAGTGCCGCATGACAGTTCACGGCGTGCCATCCTGGATTACCCGACAAGTTTCCGACGGCGGAAATCGCCCTGCAACCCGTCGGCGACCCCGCGGGCATTCGAATCATCAACCTGGACTTCGCATTCCAGCGAACAACGAACTACACGGCAGGCAACCGCAACTGTCCATGCGGGTACGCCGGCTATGTCCAGCGAGGTTGACGGGGTGCGGTCTACGTGGCCGAGGTCACCCGGTAGACGTCGTAGACGCCCTCCACATTGCGAACCACATTCAGCAAGTGGCCGAGGTGTTTCGGATCGCCCATCTCGAAGGTGAACTTGCTGATCGCGACCCGGTCGCCGTGCGTGGCGACCGAGGCGGACAGGATATTCACCTTCTCATCGGCGAGCACCTTGGTCACATCCGACAGCAGTCGGGTGCGGTCGAGTGCCTCGATCTGGATGGCGACCAGGAACACCGAGGACGGCGACGGCGCCCACTCCACATCGATGATGCGCTCGGCCTGTTCGCGCAGGGAACCGGCGTTGGTGCAGTCGGTGCGATGCACGCTGACCGCGCCGCCGCGGGTCACGAAGCCCATGATCTCGTCACCGGGAACCGGGGTGCAGCACTTGGCCAGCTTCGCCACCGTGCCCGACGCGCCCGGGATCAGCACCCCAGCATCACCGGTCACGCGCTGACGGCTCGGCGTCGTCGACGGGGTGGAACGCTCGGCGAGCTCGTTCTCGACATCACCGATGCCGCCGAGTTGCGCCATCAACCGCTGCACGACGTGGTGCGCGGATACCTGGTGCTCGCCGACGGCGGTGTAGAGGGTGGAGATGTCGGTGTAGTGCAGTTCGTGCGCGACGGCGGTCATCGCGTCCACGCTCATCAACCGCTGCAGCGGCAGCCCTACGCGGCGGACCTCCTTGGAGATCTGCTCCTTACCGCTTTCCAGAGCCTCCTCGCGGCGTTCCTTGGCGAACCACTGCCGGATCTTGGCCTTGGCGCGCGGAGAGACCACGAAGTTCTGCCAGTCGCGGCTGGGTCCCGCGTTCTGCGCCTTCGAGGTGAATACCTCGACGACCTCACCATTTTCGAGCTGACGTTCCAGTGCGACCAACCGGCCGTTGACCCGCGCGCCGATGCAGCGGTGCCCGACCTCGGTATGCACGGCGTACGCGAAATCGACCGGAGTCGACTTCTGCGGCAACGTGATCACATCACCCTTCGGGGTGAACACGAAGATCTCCGGCGACTTCAGGTCGAAGCGCAACGACTCCAGGAATTCGGCCGGGTCGGCGGCCTCGCGCTGCCAATCGAGCAGTTGACGCATCCACGCCATATCGTCGACTTCGGTGGAGTCGTTGGAATGCTTGCCGCGGGTCTCTTTGTAGCGCCAGTGCGCGGCGATGCCGAATTCGGCGGTGCGGTGCATGTCCTGGGTGCGGATCTGCACTTCCAGCGGCTTACCGTCGGGCCCGACGACCGTGGTGTGCAGCGACTGGTAGACGCCATAGCGCGGCTGGGCGATGTAGTCC
>NZ_BDBY01000184.1 GCF_001613225.1 Nocardia pseudovaccinii NBRC 100343 | reverse complement strand
ATGCCGACCAGGTCATGGATGTCGTCGAAGTCCTTACCCTTGACGATCATCTTCTGGTAGATCGACCAGTAGTGCTTGGGGCGACCCTCGACGATCGCGTTGATCCGCGATGCCGCAAGCGTATTCACGATCTCCGCGCGCACCCGCGCCAGGTAGGTGTCGCGCGAGGGTGCGCGGTCGGCGACCAAGCGCACGATCTCGTCGTACTTCTTCGGGTGCAGAATCGCGAACGCGAGGTCCTCGAGCTCCCATTTGACAGTGGCCATGCCGAGGCGGTGCGCCAGCGGCGCGATCACCTCGAGGGTTTCCTTGGCCTTCTTCGCCTGCTTCTCCGGCGGCAGGAAGCGCATGGTGCGCATGTTGTGCAGGCGGTCGGCCACCTTGATCACCAGCACGCGCGGGTCGCGTGCCATCGCGATGATCATCTTGCGGATGGTCTCGGCCTCGGCGGCGGCGCCCAGGTTGACCTTGTCGAGTTTGGTGACGCCGTCGACCAGATGCGCGACCTCGGCGCCGAAGTCCTCGGTCAACTGCTCGAGCGAGTAGCCGGTGTCCTCCACGGTGTCGTGCAGCAGTGCCGCGACCAGTGTGGTGGTGTCCATGCCGAGTTCAGCGAGGATATTGGCGACCGCGAGCGGGTGGGTGATGTAGGGATCACCGGACTTGCGGAACTGGTGGGCGTGGCGCTCGTCGGCTACGTCGAAGGCGCGCTGCAACAGCGTGAGATTCGCCTTCGGATACAGCTCGCGGTGCACGCTGGCCAGTGGTTCGAGCACCGGTTTGACCGCCGCGATACCACGCTGGCCGGTCATGCGCCGGGCCAGGCGGGCACGCACCCGCCGCGAGGCGGAGGTCGGGACCGCGGCCGTGGTCCCGGGCTGACGCGCCGGTGCGGTACCGCCGTTCAGCTGTGGTTTCGGCGTGGTCACATCCGAGGCGGCCGCACCATTCGACTGCGGGGCACCTGCCGATTGCTCGACATTCGCCTCGCCCAGATGCTGAGTCATGCCACCACCTCTCCACGCCGCGATCGGACCACAGTATCCGACCGCTGCAACCGCCCAGACCACAACTTTAGTCCGCGCGCAGGTCACCTGCCCGATCCGAGGTTGCCGAGTCGGAAATGCCCCGGTTATGCCGGTGAATTGCGGCGCTGGCGATCGTATGCGGCGACACGAGCGGAGCGGGCGAAAGGTGCCCTATCGGCTGGTAAAAGGTTCAACGGGCTGGCGGATGCGCGATTGTCCGTCGAAGTCCGGGTCGAGCGGGGCGTGGAAGATATCCAGCACGGTGGGGGTGATATCGACCAGCGAGAAGCTGGAACTGGTCGCGCCCGCGAGGAAGTTCGGGCCGCGGGCGATGACGAAACTGCTTGTCTCGTCGGGGGTTTGGCCGCCATGACCGCCCTTGGGCCGGTGGCCGTGGTCGGTGGTGACCAGGATGGTCCAGCGTTCGGCGGGGTTGGCGCGAGCACGAGCGTCTACGGCGGCGACTATGCGGCCGACGAGGGCGTCGATGCGGGTGACGGCGTCGCGGTATTCGCTGGACGCCCCGCCGTGCTGGTGGCCGGCGCGGTCCACCTGGTCGAGGTGGGTGAACAGGAAGTCGGGGGCGTATTTGGTGATGGCGGTGACCACGGTGTCGGTGGTGGCGGCGTCGGTGGCGCTTTCATTGTCGTCATCGGGGACGAGCGGGGTGGAGATGACGACGTCGGCGCGCGGATCGCCGCTGGCCGTCATGGTGGCGATCTGGTCCCAGGTGGCGATGGACTGGGTCTTGAGGGTCGGATCGTGGCGTTCGAGGCGGGTGAAGACCGTCGGATATTTCGCGAACGGGGTGGCGTCGAAGTTGTTGTCGGTGATGCCGTGTTTGCTGCCCCAGACGCCGGTGAGCACGGTGGCCCAGGACGGGCCGGAGATGGAGATGTGCGGGGCGATGGAGCCGCGGCCGAGGGCGCCTTCGGCGCTGAGCCGCAACAGGTTCGGCGCCCGCACCTCTTCGATCTTGCGGTACATCGTGCCGTCGAGTCCGATGAGGACGACCTTGTCGGCTCGAGAGGCGGCCTGCGCACGCCCGGTGGCGAGGACGGTCGAGACCGCCGCGACGGCAACGGCGCCGGAGAAAAGCTGCCTGCGTGCGAGGGGCGTGGTGGCTGCGGTTCGCGCGCTCATATCCCGAACGATCCGGTACGACAGTGCCTTTCGGTAGCGCACCGAGTGAGTGTTCACGGACGTTTCATCGGTCTCGCCATCGCCGGTCGCCTTGCTGAACAGCCATTGAACTCGCGATAGCCAATAGCTATTCATACTGCTCACGGGTGCGTATCGGTGAGGTGAACGGCAGAAGCCAGTTGACACGCCGTCCAGCGTGTGGCTGGCTGACCGCCATGTCCCCCGCTGCACCCCTTCGGATCGCCGCCGTCGCGGATCTGCATATGCGCGATGCCGTCGCAGGACGTTTCCGCCCTGACTTCCTACGACTGGACGCCGATGTACTGCTGCTCGGCGGCGATCTCACCGAGGGCGGTGGGCCGCACGAAACGGATCTGCTGTGCGCCGAGATCGCCGGACTCGCGATGCCGGTGGTCGTGGTGCTCGGCAATCACGATCACGATCGGCGGCTCGGGTACCGCATCGCGGCCATGCTCACCGCACTCGGCGTGCATGTGCTCGACGGCGATGCGATCACGCTCGAGCTGCGCGGGCGGCAGGTCGGAATCGCCGGGGTGATGGGTGGCAGCGGTGGATTTCCCGCATACCCGGGCACACCCGACGAAGGCAGCGCAGAGCACCGTGCCCGGATGCGGCGCGGGCCGCTCGACGCACTGCGGCTGCGTCAGGCACTGGATTCGCTGAAGTGCCGAACACGTATCGCCCTGACGCATTTCGCGCCGATCATCGACACGCTGGTGGGTGAACCGCCGAAGATCTATCCGGGGCTGGGCTGTCACGATCTAGGTGCGGCCGTGGACGCGGGCGGTGCGGTGCTGGCTATTCATGGACACGCGCACGGAGGCACGGAGTTCGGACGCACCGCGGGTGGTGTGCCGGTGCGGAATGTGTCCTATCCGGTGCTCGGACGCACATACGCGGTTTACGAAGTGTAGAGCGGTGCGTTATTCGCCGGGGGTGAAGGCCCAGACGGCGGCGGGGCGGCCGGTGGCCTTGACGCGGCGGCGTTCGGTGGTGCGTTCCAGGCCGGAGATGGCTGCCAGGGTGCGGTTCAGGTTCGCCGGGTCGGGGCGGGCGCCGAGAACGGAGGAGCTGAGTTCCACCGCGCGGGTCGCCGGGAATTCATCACCGGTCAGCGCTCTGGTGAACGCCATATCCTTCCAGAGCAGACGGGCCAGCAGGCCGCGAGCGGCATCGACGATGCGATTGTGGTCGAAGGCCAATTCGGGCACCGCATTGAACGAAACCCATTGCGCGGGCCCGTCATGCGGCCCTACCACCGCCCACATGGCAATCGACAGCGTCGGCCCGCGCGGGTCGCGATTGGGTTCGTCGAAGGTCACCAACTGCCCGACCGCCCCGATAGCCGCTTCCGGCACGCCCAACTTGGTGTGCACCGCACGCCGCGCCGCCGCGACCAACCGCTCCCCTCGCCCGAGCAGCACCCCCGGCAGCGCCAGCTGCCCGGTGAACGGCTCCGTCTCCCGCGGCGCGATACCCACGGTCACCCCGGCGTCGTCGGCCCAGAACCGCAATGCCACCACATCAACCGAAACCACGGATTGCTCCACGCCACCCCATCCTGCCGCACCCCGTCCGGCTTCGACCGAGTGGCACACCAACGAGTTCTAGGCGGCGGCAACGACCCTGGCCGGGATCCGGTTGCGACGGTCCGGGCCGTCCGCGGTAAGGACTATCGGGGTACCGAGTTGACATTCCAGCCAGGGCACCGGGTCGGCTGGCACGGCTGTCAGCAACGGATCGGCCGTGGTCAGCAGGGCGGTGAGGTCGCGTTGGTGGTCGAGGTCTTGCCAGCGGCCTGGTTCGATGCGGTCGATTACCCCGCGCGAAGTCGCGTATCCCGTTGCGGCGTAGCCGGTTCCGGGTGCGTCCAGGTGGGTGAGGGCCAGGCCGTCGATGCCGCCGGAGACCTCGATGGCGTAGCGGAGCAGGATGGGGTCGAGGTGGCCGCATCGGAAATGGCCCTGGTAGGCGCCGGTGGTGTTGTGCGGTTCGGGGATCGCCATGGTGGGGTCTTCGGTGGGGAACGGTCCCGCACCATGGCGGGTCATGTAGGTGCGGGTGACGCCGAGTGTGTAAGCGGGGGCGCCGATTTCGGCGAGTAGGGCGCGTGCGTTGCGCGGTTCGACGGTGGACCAGGTGGTGTGCGGATGGAAGCCGCGCCATTCGTCGAGAAGAACGCCTTGTGCGCCTTCGAAAATCAGGCGGCCGCGCTGCGCTAGGCGGGCGAGTTCGGTGCCGTCGGCGATGCGCACGGCAGTGGCGAATTCCCGGTACATATCGACCAGATCGCGAATCGCTTCGTATCGGTGCGTGCTCGGCGCGATCAGTGGCCCGTAGTGTGCCGCCATCGCCTGCAGCTTGGCGTGCAGCACGTCGGGGCGCAGGCAGTCCGAGACGGTCGGCGCATCGTATTCGAGTGCGTAACTTGCTGTTTCGCCGATGCCGCGGCCGCAGGAACCGTGCCGCGAGGAACCCCTCGCATCCTCGCGCGCACGGTTGGCGGCGATATGGATCGGGGTCGTGAGCAATGCGCGGCCGTCGATCCGCAAGAGCGACAGCGGATCCCGCACACCGAGTGCCGCAAGCTGCCGCGATTCACTCGCCAGCGCGATCGGCTCGACCAGCATGTGCCGCGAGAGCAGCGTCGGCACACCGGAAAAGGTTCCGGATCCGAACTGCGCGTAGGTGTGATGGCGACCGTCGGCGATGACATTGTGCGCGGCCTGCGCACCGCCGTTGAATCGCACGACCGCCGATACGTCCAGCCCCGTCTCCGGTGCGCACAGCCAATCGACCGTCGCCCCCTTCCCCGCATCCCCGAACCCCAGGTCGAGCACGATAATGTGCGACGGAATCACCTCTCACCCCTTACCTTTCCATTGATGCGTTCGAAAGCGCAGACATTCGACCCCCAGCCGCGCGGAGCATGCGCACCACGATTCGGCCCTGTGCATCGCCATCGGCGTGCCACTGCGACGTCGGCCACAGGCTCTCTGCGCTCCGGATCAGCAGCGTGCCCGCGCGATAGCCGTCCGGGGCCGAACGCCACATCGGAGCGGCAGCACTCCACCACTTGCCGGATTCAGCTCTGCCCCCGCGACAGGGCACGAAGACTCGGTCCCGCCTTGACGCCCAACGCCTTTCCGACCGAATCGGCCTCTGCCATCGACCCCACATCACGCAGATCCGCGAGTCCGGTATGCACGTCGACGCGGTCCTCCTCCAGCCCGATGGTGAGTGCGATGAGCTCGCAGACCGCGGCGGGATCGTCGAGCTTCATGAAGTTCTGGCCGAGCAACCCCCGCCAGTGTTCGGCGATCTCGAGATCGTCGAAGTAGTTCGACTGGTTCGGCAGGATGTAGTACACGTGCCAGCGCTGGGCCAGTTCCCGATAGATCGATGCGACCTCGATATCGGTGCGCACATGATCGCCGATGACGCCACGGATATGCCGCCCCGCCAACTTCGCCTTGTTCAACTCGTCACCGATGATGAACAGGTAGCCGCGCTTACCGCGCCGCTCCCATGCGTCCGTCGCGACATGGGTGGCCATGAAATACGCGGCCAGTTCATAACTTTCGGACTTCTGTCCGCCGCCGCCACCCTCCAGCAGGATATTGCGCAACTGCTCGTCCATCCGATTGTCGGATTCGAACTGCCCGACCTGCAGCGGCACGCGGTCGGTATCGGCGTCGCCGATGGCGCCGAACATGATCTGCGGATCCTCCGCATAGCCCTTGCGCCGCAGCAGACCGTGCAATTTGCCGAGCTTGTCCTGCATGATCCGCGGCACCCGCCCCATCGATCCGGTGACGTCGAACAGCACCGCGATCGGCAGCGAGTTGCCGTGCTCGGCCGAATCCCGGCATTCACGCATTGTGACCCCGAGCGGTTCGAGCGCGGGATGCGCCCGCCAATCCGAATACGGCTGCCCCCGCATCTGCGCGGTGTACCCGAAGTCGTCCAGACCTCGGCTGGCACGGAAGGTCTTGGCCGCGCGGTAGGCGGTGTCGTCCCAATGTCCGTATCCCATGTCATCACTTCCTCTCGTGAGCCTTGTTTTAGTGTATGAGACTAAAACTCGCCTCGTCAAGAGTCCGCTGGTCGCGACCAAGATCATCGATCCAGCGGGATCGGCTCAGGCGTCCTGCCACTCGCGCTTGCGCGCTTCGCGTGCCAGTGCCCGGTCGCGCTGTTCCTCGAACTTGAGCACATCTTTGCCGAGCTGCTCGAGGAATAAGCCGAGTTCCTCGCGCGCCTGTTCGCCGCGAGGCCCGAAGTCATTGCGCTCGAAGATATTCCACTTGCGCAGCACCGGTGTGACGACCTCCTCGAGGTGCTGGCGCAGATCGTAGATGCCGTGTTTGGCCATCAGCACGCTGTTACGACGCCAGTTCGGCATGCCCGCACCCGGCATCTGGAAGTTGCGGATGATCGCGGAGATCGCTACCAGCGCTTGGTCGGGAGCCAGATCTATGGCTGCACCGCAGAGGTTGCGGTAGAAGACCATGTGCAGGTTCTCGTCGGCGGAAATGCGCTGCAGCATCCGGTCGGCAGTCGCGTCGTTGCAGACCCGGCCGGTATTGCGATGGCTGACCCTGGTCGCCAGTTCCTGGAAAGTCACGTAGGCGACACCGGGCAGGAATCCGTTGTCGTCCACCCCGGTCGGGTGCTGCACCCCGGCCGTCATGCAGACCATTCGCGCATGTTCCAGCGCTACCGGGTCCACCCCGCGGGTGACGACGAGATAGTCACGCATGACGGTCCCGTGCCGGTTCTCCTCGGCGGTCCACCGCCCCACCCAGGTGCCCCAGGCGCCGTCCTGGGAGAAGGACTCGGCGATCAGTCGGTGATAGGACGGCAGATTGTCCTCGGTCAGCAGATTGGTGACCATCGCGGCTTTGGCCAGTTCACTCAACTGGGACTGCGCTGGTTCCCAATCGATTCCGCCCATCTCGGCGAAATTGCGGCCTTGGTCCCACGGCACGTAGTCGTGCGGGTGCCAGTTCTTGGCCATCGATAGGTGACGGTTGAGATTTTGTTCGGCAACGGGTTCGAGTTCGGTCAGTAACTCCAGCTGTGTCAAGGTACGTGTCACGATCGGATTCCTGTCATCGGATCAGGGGCTCCCTTCCAGAGTGCCCCGATTGCCGCGCCGCCGAAATCCCCTGCGGCGAATTCGTTTCGCCGGAGAACACAACGGCTCACTACTGGTTATCGCGAAGACAGGCCGACACGGTATCGCCACAGCGACAAATCGTCATCGACGGCGACCTGATAGTCCCGCCCATCCTGCAGGATGAATATCGTTTCCCCAGGTCGACCAATCGCACCTGCCGAACGATTGCCTCGATCGCGGCCTGCGCGGCGGCACGGAGCCCCAGCGTCGCGGGATAACGCGTTACCCGCACCGCGGCTTCAGTGCATCGGCGAGGCGTCACCGGCCATGACGATCAGAACCACCGCCGATGGCTAGGCGGCCGCGGCCCGTGGCGCGATCTTTCTTGTGCCTGAGCACGAAGATCCGATCCGCATCGACGGCTGAGGCTTCCGCGGCGCGTGCACGGCCGCGGCAGACATCATGGACGAGGGCTTCTGCACCTGCTGAGCCCGATCCTGTTTCCGCCGGTCCAGGCACCGCAGGGCGACGGGACGGGACGCTGACCGGATATGGGGTCAACCGCTGGTCCCGCGATCGGCTCAGGAGACCGACACCAGGGCAGCTGCGGCAACCGTCTCGACAATGCAGTAGAACCAGTTGGGATAGAAGGCGACGCGGTCATCGAAGACCGCGGATACGATGCGGCCGAATGCCATTCCGCCGAGTGCGACTCCGATGGTGATCATGATTCCGGTGCGCAGGGATCCGTCGTGGGTCGCCGCGACCGCCAGCATCGCCGCCATCGCCAGACCAAATCCGCCGTAGACGGCGCGGATCTCATAGCGCGCCTCGGGTTGTTCGAGACGAATCCCGAAGGGGCTGGTCAGTGCTGCGGGCGCCATGAGGGCATAGACACCCATCGCGAGGAAGAACACGCCCACGACGGTGTTGACGACAGTTGCCAAGGGAACCTCCTGTTCGAGTCGCACGGCCAGCATGCTCGACCGGAGCGGGCACCCGCTTCCACAAACGTGCGGTCAGTCGCCGTTGTACTGCAGCGAGCGCCAGGCCTCGATCGCCCAATCGAGTTGCGTCCCGGGAACACTGATCGTGACCAGCAGCAATTCACCATTGCGACGACTGGCGATCCCCTGCACGCCGACCTCCGCACCGTCCTCCGAGGGCAACCACCATCCGTCACCGGGACCGCCGCTGACGGGTTCGCCGCGATGACCGGCGGTCGCGTTGGCACCGTATTGCAGCATCGCCGCCGGTGGCGGCCCGGTTTTCGGGTCGCCGACACGCAGGATGGTGATCTCGATCTGGCGGGTGCCGTCCCAGGCCCACCACCGATCGCCATCCCAGCCGTAGGTGAAATCGCCGGGAATGCGCAGGCTCCACCCCGATACCGGTGTGGTGTGCACCGGGCGGCGGCGGTAGCCGAGCGGCACCTGGTCCGCCGCGACGGCCCGCGCTGGCAGATCGTCGGGCGCACCCGCCGCGGTGGCGGCCGAATCCGCGAGCAGCAGCCGTAATTCGTGCCAGGCCGCCCACGGCAGCTCCAGCGCCGCGTCGAGCCGGTGCGCCTCGGCGAGCAAGGCATCGGCCTGGTGCAGTGCGGGCGTGTCATCGGCGTCCGATGGCGCCCGCCAACGCACGTCGTTCCACATGATGCCCATCGCCGTATTGCGAATCGTCGGCGCCGTCCAACCGTCCTCCCACCAGGGAAAGAACGCGCGCGCGGCCACCTCGTCGCCATCGCGGACAGCCTGGAACCAGTCGCGATCGCGCGGCCCCAACCAGCTCGCGGCCAGCCCGTCGTAGTCGAAACGGTCACTGCCGAGCGACAATCCGATCGAAACCCAGGCACCCTCGGCAGGCACTTCGGTCAGGACCGTCTCCGCGAGACTGCGGATCCATACCAGATAATCGCGCTCGACCTCGGCACGGTCATCGCCCAATCCGAGCGGATCCTCGGTCCCCTCGTCCCACACGATGTCGAATCGCCGACCCATTTCGTGCAGCACCGCCGCGACGTGCCGGTGATAGCCCGGCCCGGCCGACGCACAACCCGCGCTCACCACCACCTGCCCGTGCGCCGCACGCAGATCGACCGGTTCGGCCGCCGGATGCAGCACGGCCAGCAGGCGATCTCCGGAGACCTCCACCGATTTCCGCAGCGGCGCGGACGTCGCGGTCCAGCCGACCCGCGCACCGGCGGGGCCGGTCAGCAGCCACTCCCCCACCTGATCGAGGAAGTCCGCGGTGGGCGCGCGGCATACCCCCGCCGCGTGCAACTCGATTCCCATGGATACACATCCTCGTGTCCGCGTTCCGGCGGCGAAAGTCAGGACCCTACACCCACTCTGCGGACGTGGGACCGAGCGGCTACTGCTCGACGAGCCGCCGGCAGCCGTCCCGCCCGCCGGGCAGGCCCGCGGTATCGAGCCAGCGTTCGAGTTGGCCGAGCTGCCACAGATCATCGATCTCCACCAGTACCGCGAGGAACGACAGCTGGGCGGCGGACAGCTCCGATCCGGCGCCGATGGTATCCGGAAAGGCTCTGTGCAGGAAGGAAATACAGTCGTAGTGCACGGTGCTCGGATTCGCCGCCCACGCGGCTTCGATCGCCGCGGGCAGCAGTGTCTCGAAATCATCGACCCGGCTGACGAGTTCGCGGATGACATCGTGGCGCAGCCAGCCGTCCTGTCCGGGCAGATGGCGATCGAACCACCGGTCGACGACCTCCGGATGTTCCAGCGCGGCAAGCAGTTCGTCGGTGGCACGCTGTTCGGCGGCGAATGCGGGCGCGAGGGCGGCGCAGGTGCGCACACCGGGATGGGCGTCGGCGAGCAATTGCTCCGGACGGCCGCCATTGAGGCCGGAAATCCGTGCGGCAGTGGCGCGTTCGACCGGATCCGACATGGTCGGTGCGATCTCGTCGAGCCGCTGCAGCACCGCGGCCCGCTTCTCGGCATAGGCCGGATGCGTGGTGAGTTCGATCATCGCGCGCAGCGCGGCCATGCGCACCGTCACATCCGGATCATCGATCAGGGGTTCGACCGCCTCGATCACGCCGGGAATGACCGCGCGACAGGCGATCTCGTCTCTTGCCCGCATCGCCGCGCGGAATTCGTGGTCGTCGATGGCGGCCAGCAAGCCCGGTGGCGTCGGAACATGTTCCACCAGAAGGGCATTCGCCGGATCGGGCCCCAATTCCAGTAGCCCGGCGCGCCGATTCGCCTTGACGCGCTGCAGATCCTCTTCGGTACGGCCGGATGGATAGGCCTCGGCATACAACTGCTCATCGGAGATCCCCGAGCAACACCCCTGCGCGAAGACCTCGAGATAGTCCAGCAGCGCGACGCGCAACGACCGCGGACCCGGATCCCACGGCAGTATGTCTTCGACCTTCATCTCGGTATGTGGACGCGCCAGCAGTTCGGCCACGATCGCGACGAACGGCGCGGTCGCGGAGTACACACTGCCCTGATGCAGTAGCGCGGCGTCGAGATAGCCGACCGCGTCGACACAGGACTCGGCATCACCGTCCATCAGCGCCCGCAGGTGCGCCGGAGCATCCGCCGCCGGGCCGTAAGCATGTTCCAGCTCGGCCCAATCGATATCGGCTATCGCCCGCAACACCGGATCCATCGGATTGATCATGCTGCAGCCGAGCACGTCGATCAACTCGAGCGAAACACTTGCGTTACCCGACAGAGCTAAGGCGCCGGTTCGAGATGATCGCCGATCAGCATGGTTCCCGGTCCGCGCCGCGCGCCGGGACCATGCCGCCAGTCCACATTGTCGGCGGTGAGCGGCCCGCCGCAGTCCCGGCAGACCACCACCCCGGAAGTGGGATGTCCGCAATCGCGATGCACGACCAGCGCGGGTGGCCCGGCGGGCCCGGCGAGCCACTTATCACCCCATGTGATGAGCATGGTGAGCACCGGATACAGATCACGCCCCTGCTCGGTGAGCACATATTCGTGGCGCACCGGATTCGACTGATAGGCCCTGGCTTCGACGATCCCGTACTGCCGCAACGCATCCAGACGCGCGGTCAGGACATTGGAGGCGATGCCGAGGTCGCGGCGGATGTCCTCGAACCGGTTCACCCCGACGAACAGGTCGCGCAGGATCAGCGGCGTCCACCGCTCCCCGACCACGTCGAGCGTTCGCGCGATCGAGCACACAATGTCGGACATGGCAGCTTTGGGCACCCGCCCATCCTAGTCCATTGCTTTTTACAAGTGACTCCGTTATGTTGCGAAACAACCAACTGTGAAGAGGTGATCGAGACATGTCCGATGCTGTGGCGCGGTTTCGCGAGGCTACGGAGGCCAGCGATTTCGATGCGCTGATGACGACACTCGCACCCGATGCCGCGCTGACCTCTCCGGTCTCCGGCCGGTTGGTCTTCCGCGGTCACCAGGATCTGCGCATCCTGCTGGCCGCGGCGTACGGCAGCCTCGGCCGACTGCGATGGACCGAGCACATCGGCGAGGGTGCGCGCCGAGTTCTGCTCGCCGAGGCCGCCGTCGGACCGTTCCGGATGACCGAGGCCATGATCCTCGAATTGGCCGCCGACGGCCGCATCCGCCGCCTCGAACCGCACCTGCGGCCCTGGCTCCCGCTGACCCTGCTGGCGGTGAAGCTGGCGCCGCGCCTACTTCGTCATCCGGGCGTCATGCGGCGCGCGCTGTCACGTTTCGACCAGCCCCGCACCGGTTAGCTCGAGTCGTCGGGTCACCCCGATATCATCGAGGAAACGGGCGTCGTGGCTGACGACGACCAGTGCGCCCTCGTAGTTGGCCAGGGCCTGGGTGAGGTGGTCGAGGCTGGGCAGGTCGAGGTTATTGGTTGGCTCGTCGAGCAGCAGGAGTTTCGGGGCCGGGTCGGCGAGCAGGAGCATGGCCAGGGCCGCGCGCAGGCGTTCACCGCCGGACAGTGCCGCCGCCGCGACATCGGCATCGGCGCCGCGGAACAGGAAGCGGGCCAGTTGGGCTCGGATCTGTTCGGCGGCGGCATGCGGTGCGGTCGCGGCGACATTCTCGAAGACCGTCCGCTGTTCGTCGAAGATGTCGAGGCGCTGGGGCAGTATGCGCCACGGCACCTGCGGCGGTTCGGCGGCGACGCGGTGCAGCAGTGTGGTTTTGCCCGCGCCGTTGCGGCCGGTCAGTGCGATCCGCTCCGGCCCGGAGACCCGCAATGTCACGGTCGGACCGCATGCCAATTCCACCTCCTCGAGATCGATGACGTCCTGGCCCGGGTAGAGCCGGGTGTCCGGCAGGTCGATCCGGATCTGCCGGTCGTCGCGCAACAGGTCCTCGGCCTGCTGCAGCTGCTCCTTCGCGGTGTCCAGCTTTTCGATGTGGCTATTGCGCAGCTTGCCCGCCGACACCTGCGCTGCGCGTTTGCGTGCGCCCATGACGATCTTCGGCTCCCGCTTGTTCTCGAACATCTTCTGCCCGTAGCGGGCTCGGCGATCGAGTTTGATCCGGGTCTCGACCAGTTCGCGTGCCTGTTTGCGAACATCACTGCGCGCGTCCCGGATTGCCGCGCGCGCCACCTCCTGCTCCGCTTCGACGATCCGCTCGTATTCGCTGAAATTGCCGCCGAACAAACGTAATTCACCCTGACGCAGTTCGGCGATGGTGGACATCCGCTCCAGCAGCTCGCGGTCGTGGCTGACCGCGAGGACGGTGCCGGAGAACTGGGCGACGACCTCGTAGAGGCGTTGGCGGGCAACGTGATCCAGGTTGTTGGTCGGCTCGTCGAGCAACAGCACGTCCGGATCGCGCAGCAGCTCGGCGACCAGGCCGAGCAGCACCGTCTCGCCGCCGGAGAGGGTTTCGAGGCGGCGGTCCAGCTGTTCGGTCGAGTCGGCGAGATAGTGCAGGCCGAGTCGGCCGAGCAGCGCGATGGCACTCTCCTCGACATCCCACTGCGCGCCGACGATATCGAAGTCGGACTCGTCGCCGATCCCGGATTCGATGCGGTGCAATGCCTTTCGCGTCTCGGCGATGCCCAGCACCGCGTCGACGCGCTGACCGTCGCCGAGTCCGAGATCCTGTCGCAGGTAGCCCAGCCGCCCGGTGAGCGAGATCGAACCACGCGCCGGGGCCAGCTCACCCGCGATCAGCCGCAGCAGAGTGGACTTGCCCGCACCGTTGCCGCCGACCAGGCCGAGGTGGCCCGGTCCGAGCACCGCGTCCAGACCGTCGAAGACGGGGGTGCCATCGGCCCAGGAAAAAGTGAGATCGGAAAGAGACAGATTGGTCATGTGGACCCCAGAGGTTGCGCGGGAATGCGGCGCACAGGATGCGGGCCGCCCGAGTGGCTACCTCATGAGAGCAACGACATGACTCCGATCAACGGGGATAAGACCCGTCTAGATTAAACACATCCGCGGATGTTGCGCCACTGATATTCGGATCACATTCTGTGTCCGGAACGCCGCGGCGGCTCCGACCTATGGGTGACAGCGCCACACCGAGACAGAGGAGCACTCGAGTAACCCACCTCGACTACCCGGTCCACCCCACTGAACGCCGAACTACCCGCCAATCCCGATCACCGCCGAGATCTCCGCCGACAGCGGATACGGCCGCTCAACCGGAAGAGCATCACCAGCCGCGGACAACTGCCCGGCGACCACCAGCTCGTGGATCCGCCGCGCCTGATCGGTTACGTCTCGGATGTCGGTGATCCAGGCATCCACATATGCATCGACGGCCTCCCCACCGAGACCGACTTGCAGCGACCGATGGCCGAGCGGCCGGTGATGCAGATCGCGTTCCGGATCCCATTGGATCCGAACCGGACTCGTCCGCAATCGCTGCGTCCACGCACGGCGATCCGAATACAGCTCCGGCACATAGTGACTCAGGCAGGCTCGGGCGAGTGCCCATTCGAATCCGGTGCGCGTCATGGTGATCGCGAGCACCCGCTCCTGCCCGGGCTTGCGGGCCCATCCGCAGCGATACATCATCCACAGGAACGACGGTTTGATCCACGTCATCCGCTCCCGCTTGAACGGGCTCACGAAAGTTCCTGCGACCAGTGCGGGTTCGGCAATCTCCGGCGAATACGCCTGATAGACAACTACTATCGAGTCGTCGTACGAAGCCCGAATCTGCCGCGTCGGCGCGGAAACATCCACCCCGCGATCCTCGCAGCTCGAATCCGAGCAGGCAAACCCGGCGAACCCGGCCGAACGACCTAGACCCGAACCACCGAGGTCAACGGGTAATCGCCCTGGCGATCCCGGCCATTGAGAAAACTCAACTCCAGCACCACTGCGGCCGCGATGATTTCGGCACCGGCGGCCTGGAACAGATCCGCGGCGGCAGCCAATGTGCCGCCCGTGGCCAGCACATCGTCGAGCAGCAGAATGCGCCGCCCCTTCAGCTCGACTCCCTCGGCCGGAATCTCGAGCGATGCGGTGCCGTACTCGAGGCTGTACTCACGCGAGATGACCGGCGGCGGCAACTTTCCAGCCTTGCGCACCGCCATGACACCGGTTCCCAGCGTCGCGGCAACGCCGGCCCCGATGATGAATCCGCGCGCGTCTACGCCCGCAACCAGGTCGGCATCGGGCGCGCACGCCGCGAGGCAGTCGATGACGGCCCGGAAACCCTCCGGATCGGCAAAGACCGGCGTGAGATCGGCGAAGCGAATGCCGGGAGAGGGGAAATCGTCGCGCCAGCGGGTCAGGCGTTCGACCAGCTCGGCCGCCTGACCTGTCCGCTCGGCTAGGACGTCGTCAGATTCCACCGCCGCGTGCTTGCTCATCGACACCTCTCCATGGTTACTCACCCACCAACACCTGTCACCGCTTCAACACCCAGCGGTCCATGTTCCAGCCGGTGCCCGCCTGGGTGGGCCCGGCTATGCCGTTCTGCAGACCGTTGCCGAACGCGATGGTGCGGGGTGTGACGAACAACGGAATGCTCGGCATCTCCGCCCACAGCAGGTTCTCGGCCTCGGTGCGCAGATTCAGCGTTGCGGTCGAGTTGTCGTCGCCCGCAAGCTGATCGGTGATCGAATCGTAGCGGCCGTTACCGAACCGACCGAAATTGAGCCCGCTACCGGTGCGCAACGCGCTGGTAGCGGCCACACCGGTCTCGGATCCGGCCGGACCCGGGGTCGATGCGGTGCTGCCGAGGACGGCGTCGACTTTGCCCTCGGTGAGCTGAGACGGCGTGAAATCGGCGGATCCGGCATCCACCACATTGATACCGGCCGGTTTGCATGCGTCGGCGATCATCTGCACGGTCTGCGCGCGCCGATCGTCCGGCTTCGCATATCCGATCCGGATGGTCGGCTTGGCCGCACCGGCGCTCGCGGCCGCCGCGGTCGCATCACCGCCACGGTACTTGTCGGCCGCGCCGATCACGTTCGGGTAGTACAGCGAATCCTGCTGTGTGATGCGAGAATTCAGCACCGCTGTGCCGAGCCCGGTCTTCGGCGCATCCTTGGCCTTGCCGAGCTTGTCGAACAGGTCCTGGCGCGGCACACAAAACGCGAAACCGCGCCGCGCATCGGCCGAGGCGAACACTCCCGAAGTAGCGAGCACCAACTGCTCGGCACCGCGCCCGGGCACGGTCCGCACCGAAAACCCGTCCAGATTGACGTCTTTCACCGATCCCGCGCCGATATCGATGACCCCGACCGCATTGTCGCCGACCTTTGCCTTCAGATCGGCCGTCTTCGGATACACGACGATCCGCCCGGTCTCGGGCTTATTGCCCCACCAGCGCTCGTTCGCGACCAGCACCAGACCGTCCTTGGCGGAGTAGGAATCGATCCGATACGGCCCCGACGACGGGAACCGTGAGAGATCCACCTTGTCCGCGCCGATCGTCCACCCGTTGTTCCAGAAGTCGGCGATCCGCTGCAACGAGGCCTGATCACCGGACTGCACGGCCGTCACCACGTTCGGCACATTCGCCACCCGAGCGGCGACATGCGCGGGCATCAACTCACCCGCGGTGAACAGGTTGCGCCACGGCAGGTAGTGGTGGTCGGCGCGGAATACGACGGTGGCGTCCTTGGATCCCGGCTGACAGTCCACCCGTTCGATATCGGCGTATCCGGCGGTGCTCGCGGCATCGAAGAGCGGAACCTGGCCGCGGTCACCGGGTTTGGTATAGCGGCCGCTGCGCGCGGCCCAGGCGAGCACCAGATCGTCACATGACGTCGGCACCCCGTCGGAGTACACCCCGTCCGCATTGAGCCGGTACTGCACCGTCTGCGCCTCGCCCGGCACCTCTTTCGCGGTGCCGACATCGGTGTCCGCGACCTGCTGACCGTCCGGTCCGGTGTAGAAGAACCCGGTCAGCACCCGTGCGAACACCGCATCCGAGCCGGTGCCCGCACCGAGCGTGGTGCCGCCGTTGTAGGTGGCGATCACGGCGTCGACGGCATAGCCGATGGAGGGCACCTGGTTCTGGCTGGAGCACCCGGCCATCACCGTGGCTGCCACGGTGCCCGCAGCCACCGCTCCGATCAGACGTGCCCCTAGCGACTGCTTCATATATGCAAACCCCTGCCGTCGGCTGTCAGTGCCTGCGCTTGCTCCGCTTTCCGCTCGGCCGTGCGCCCGGACGCGGAGCCTGTCCGGGTTCCCGCACGGGACGCGCACCCAGCTCCCGGCCGGTCGCCGCGACCGCGCGTCGCTCCGCCTCTGTTCCCGCACGCGCCGACGCAAGTCCGGCCCGCTTGTTGAGCACCTTCTTGGTGTGCGCCGCGACCGGACCCCACCGCTCCTTGATCGACACCAGCAGCGGCACCGCGAAGAAGATCGACGAATACGCGCCGACGATCATGCCGACAAGCTGCACCAGCGCCAGATCCTTCAGCGTGCCGACGCCGAGCAGCCACACCGCGATCACCAGCATGCCGACAATTGGCAGGATGCCGATGACCGTGGTGTTGATCGACCGCATCAAGGTCTGGTTCGCCGCGAGATTCGCCTGTTCGGCATAGGTGCGCCGGGTCGTATTGACCACACCGCGGGTGTTCTCCTCGACCTTGTCGAAGACGACGACATTGTCGTAGAGCACGTAACCGAGGATGGTCAGCAGACCGATCACCGCGGCCGGGGTCACCTCGAAGCCGACCAGCGAGTAGATGCCCGCCGTGACGATCATGTTGAAGAACAGCGAGGCGATCGCCGCGATCGACATATCCCGTTCGAAGCGGATCGCGATATAGACCATGGTGAGCGCGATGAACACGACCAGCGCGATCAAGGCCTTCTTGGTGATCTGGCTACCCCAGGTCTCGCTGATCTCGGCGATGCTGATCGCATTGCGCGAGACGTTGCCGTCCTTGTCCTTCGGCTGGAAGGCGTTGAACAGCGCGGTCTGCAGCGCGTCGGTCTGGGTGATGCTCAACGTGTCCGAGCGGACCTGAATGGTCTCCGCCGAACCGGATCCCACCTTCTGCACCGTCACCGGGGCGTGGCCGATGGTCTGGGAGTAGATATCCTCGACCTTCTGCGTGGTGGCCGTGCCCGCCGCGGGCAACTGGATGCGCGAACCGCCCGCGAAGTCGATGCCGAGGGTGAATCCGCGAATTCCGATGCTCAGCAACGAGATCAGCACGAAGGCCGCGGTCAGCGCGTAGTAGAAACGCCGTCTGCTGACGATCTTGAATCCGCCGGTACCGGTGTAGAGGCGCTCGAAGATGCTGTGCTTGGGCGTCTCGAAATCGTTCACCTCGTCGGCGAACGGCTCCAGGGTCGAGTTCGTCATCGTGCCGTCTCCTTAACCAGCGCCTCGCCGGCCCTACGCTCCCTGGCCACTTCCTGAATCGCACCGAGCCCGTTGACCGACGGCTTCGCCCAGAACGACGAGCGCGAGGCCAGCATCATCAGGGGCGCCGTCACCAGGTACAGCACGATGACGTCGAGGACGGTGGTGATACCGAGGGTGAACGCGAAGCCCTTCACCTGACCGGCGGCCAGAATGTACAGCACCACCGAGGCGATGAGGCTGACGGTCTTACCGGAGAGGTTGGTGCGCTGGGCCCGCTGCCAACCGCGCGGCACCGCCGAACGGAAGCTGCGACCCTCCCGCATTTCATCCTTGATGCGTTCGAAGAACACTACGAAGGAGTCGGCGGTCAGACCGATACCGATGATCAGACCGGCGATACCGGCAAGGTCCAGCGTGAATCCGATCCACCGGCCGAGCAGCACGATGATGCCGTACACCGCCACACCCGAGGCGATCAGCGAGAATCCGGCGAGGAAGCCCAGCATCCGGTAGTAGAGCAGGCAGTACAGCAGCACCACCGCGAGACCGATCGCACCCGCGAGCAGGCCCGCGCGCAGCGAGGACAGACCCAGCGTCGCCGAAACCGTCTCGGCTTCGGAGGTCTGGAACGACAGCGGTAGCGAACCGTACTTCAAGGTGTTCGCGAGTTCCTTGGCGCTGGCGGCGGTAAAGCTACCGGAGATGGTGGTGCGACCGCCCTGCTGCGGACCCGACTGCACGACCGGCGCGCTGACCACCTTCGAGTCGAGTACGAAAGCCACGCGCTTGTTGATGTACTCACCGGTCAGCGAGGCCCACGCATCGCTACCACCGGATTTGAATTCGAGGTTCACCTCATGGCGCGCCTGCTGCTGGTTGAGTCCGGAGGTGGCGTCCTTGATCTCCTGGCCGTCGATGCGGCTCTTGTCCAGCAGCAAGATTTCCTTACCGTCGGTGGAGCAGGTGACCAGCGGCAGATTCGGATCGTCGTTACCGGCCAGCGGGTCGGACTTGGTGCAATCCATCGCGGCCATCGCGGCCTGCTGCACCGTGGGATCGGTGCTCTGCCTGATCGCCTTGGCGTCCGCGATCTCCTTCTTCGCCTGCTCCTGCGGCGTCAGGCCGCCCGGCGGGGTCGGCGGCGAGGTCGGGGCCTGCGCGGGGAAGACGCGCGGCTGCGGGGTCGACTCCGCCGCGGGCGCGGACTCCGTGGTCGGCGCGGCCTCGGTGGTGGGCGCGGGCTGTGTCGGCACGGTGCCATCGGGGTTGAGCTGGGTGGTGTCCGGCACAGGGCCCGGTGTCGCCGTCCCCGCCGTCCCCGCGGTACCTGTCTGGGGCGTGGCCTTACCGCCGACCGCGGGCACCGCCGACAGCACCGGACGGATGTAGAGCTTGGCGGTCGTCGCCAGCGCCTTGGCCTGGCCACCGTCGTCACCCGGAACCGTGATCACCAGGTTGTCGCCGTCGATGACGACCTCGGAGCCCGAGACACCGAGACCGTTGACGCGGTTCTCGATGATCGTCTGCGCCCGGCGCAGGCTGTCCTGGTTGGGCTTGCTGCCGTCGGGGGTGCGCGCGGTCAATGTGACGCGAGTACCACCCTGCAGGTCGATGCCGAGCTTGGGGGTCGGGGAATGGTCACCGGTGAAGAACACCAGCGCATAGATCACGGCCAGCAGCACGGCGTAGACGCCGAGCAGCCGGAGCGGATGCGCCGATCCCTGGGAAGGTGGCACAGTTCGTCATCTCCTAGGCGGAAGTCGAGGGTGGAACAGGCGGGCGCGCACGGCCGGGCACCCGGACGGATGGCCCGCGGCGATCTGCAGCACGCGGGCCCACCGATATGACCGATCAGTCCTTGGTCAGCCGGGTCTCGGTCTGCTCCGCGGACTCCTCGACGGGACCGGCCTCGGTCTCGTCGGTCACGGTCTCATCCGTGGTCTCGTCCTCGGTGCGCACATCGCGGATGGCCTGACGCAACCACGTGGTGACGACGTCCTCGGCGATCTCGAGATCGACCGTGGTGTCGTCGAGATCGACCACGGTTCCGTACAGACCCGACGTGGTGGTGACCTGATCGCCGACCTTCAGGCTTTCCTGCATGGACGTGACCTTCTCGGCCTCGCGCTTCTGGCGGCGAACACCGAGGAACATGGGCACGAGCAGGGCTACCAGTAGGAGCGGAAACAGAAGTTCCATCGTCGAAGTCAGTCCCTAGTCTGTGGGTGGGAATGGGCTATTACCCCAACAGTCTGCCAGCTCATGTCGTCACCACCACACCGGCACACCCTCGAGTCCCGGAATCCGGAGCCGGAGCCGCTCCGGGACAGCACGAGCCCCGCGACCGAGCGATGGTCGCGGGGCTGCGCAGCGGGGCGTTCTAGGCGGTCTTGCCGTAGGTGTAGTCGTCGAGTGGGAAGCTGACCGCCTCGCGGTGGGCATTGACGGTGCTGGTCGGACGCAGTAGCGCGGCTTCGCCGTGCTGGTTGAAGTAGTAGCTGCGCGCGGTCGTGCAGTCGCCGCCGTAGAACACCGAGGAACCCAGCTTCTCGGTGACACGGTCCAGGAACCGGGTGTTGGCCTGCTCGGTCACCTCGAAGGTGGTTTCGCCGCGCCGGAACATCTCACCGAGCAACCGGCCCATGTGCTTCATCTGGGCCTCGATGGTGGTGAAGTAGGACAGGCCGCTGTAGGAGTACGGGCTGTTGAGACTGAGGAAGTTCGGGAACTTCGGCACGGTGATGCCCTCGTAGGCCTGGAAACGGTTGTCGCGCCAGAACTTTCCGAGGTCGACGCCGTCGCGGCCGATGATCTCGATGGCCGGGAAATTCACGTCCCACAGGTTGAAGCCGGTAGCCAGGATCAGGGTGTCGATCTCGGTCTTGTGTCCGTCAGCGGTGACGATGCCATCGGCCTCGATGTGATCGATCGAATTGGTCTCCAACCGGACATTGGGCTGGTTGAACGTCTTGAAGTACTGGTTGGAGAAGGTGGGGCGCTTGCAGCCGAAGTCGTAGTGCGGGGTGAGCTGCTTGCGAATCTCCTTGTCGCGCACCTGGGCCCGCAGATGCGCCTTGGCGAGTACGCCCGCGGCCATATTCAGGGGCTTGGCCTGCTTGAAGTGCAGTACGCCGACCACCATGAGCGCCTCGAGCATGCTGGTGTTGACCAGCCGGGCGGCCTTCTGCGTGGCGGGCACGCGCGCGAACAGCTTCTGCACCGGCGCGGGAATCGCGCTGTCGATCTTCGGCACGACCCAGATCGGGGTGCGCTGGAACACGGTGAGTTCCTCGGTCTTCTTCGCGGCCTCGGGAATCAGCTGCACCGCGGTGGCGCCGGTACCGATGATGGCGGCCTTGCGACCCGAGAGGTCGAAATCGTCTTCCCACGCGGTGGTGTGGATGATCTTGCCCGTGAAGGAATCGATGCCGGGAAACGGCGGCGTGTAGGGCTGGGACAGGAAGCCGGTGGCGGTGAGAAGGTAACGGCCGGTGACGGTTTCACCGCCCGCGATGGAGACGGCCCAGTGCTGGTGCTCCTCGTCCCACCGCGCGCCGTCCACCACGGTGCCGAAACGCATCCGGCGGCGCAGGCCGTACTTGTCGGCGACGTGGGCGGCGTACTTCTTGAGCTCCTTGCCTGGCGCGAACAGGCGCGTCCAATACGGGTTGGGCTCGAAGGAATACGAGTAGGTCACCGAGGCGATATCGACCGCGAGACCCGGGTAGTGATTGACATGCCAGGTGCCGCCGAGGTCGTCCTCCCGCTCCAGAATGACGAAATTGCTCAGACCCAGCCGGTCGAGCTCGATACCCGCTCCCATGCCGCCGAATCCCGCACCGATCACGACCGCGTCGTAGTGAGGCGCCACGTCGAACCTCCTGCTTGAACATTCCATCGGGAATGTAGGAACCACTCCTCACGGAATGACACATCATTCCGTTTGTGAACACCGTATCATCGGACAGGTGACGAAGCCATCCACGCGTGCGCCCCGCCCAGCGGCCGGAAATGCGATCCAGCGACGCAAGGCCGAACTACGGCAGGAAATCATCGACACCGCCTTCGTCTGCTTCGCCGAGAAGGGCTATCACGCCACCGGCATCGCCGACATCGCCAATGAATTGGGCATCGGCCACGGCACCTTTTACCGGTACTTCAGCAATAAGCGCGAGATCATCGACGTGGTCATCGACGATCTGGCCGCCCGGATCATCGAGGCGCTCGGGACCGACAACGCGCCCGACGCCGCCACCTCCCTTGACGAATATCGCGCCCAGATCGACCGCATCGGCGCCGCGCTCACCCGGATCCTCGTGGACGACCGCCGCGTCGCCCAACTGCTGCTGTTCCATGCCACCGGCATCGATGACGAACTCACCGCCCGGCTCTACGGTCTGCTCGATATGGCCGACGCGCTCACCGCGGGCTATCTGTCGCACGGTGTCGAACTCGGTTATCTGCGTGCGGATCTCGACACCAAGTACACCGCCAAGGCGGTCACCGGCATGCTGCTCGCGGGCATCGTGCACGGGCTGCGCAATCCGGACGAGGCCGCGGTGCAGGAGTTGAACGAGGCGATCCGGCGGCTGCTGATCGACGGCGTGCGCAAGGACTGAAAACCGGCAAATCTCCAGCGGTTACGTGAGCCGATTCCGGCTAGGGTGGACCCGGATCGACCGGCCGACGGGGGCAACACGTGTTCGGCAGAGACCGCCTAGTTCGAAAAAACCGCATTCGACGCGAGCAGGGCAGCGACCCTGGAACAATGTCGCGGGTGACCCCCGACGACGTGAGCCGAATCCACTTCGCCATGCCACCTTTGGGGCACCGCGGCTACCACGCCGATGAGGTCGACGCGTTCCTGGAGCTGATCTCGGCGACATTGGCCGGTCAGGGTGTGCTGACCGCCGACGACATCCGGCATGTCGCCTTCGACGCCCCACGCTTCGGTGGCCGCGGCTATCAGGCCGATCAGGTCGACGAATTCCTGGACCGGGTCCGCGTGGAACTGGAATTCCGGCAGCGCGGTTCCCGACCGGTCCCCGCCGGTGGCAATGGTTCCGGGCTCGCCGCATTGCTCACCCCCGACGATGTGCACCGCATGCAGTTCACTCAGGCTGCTGTCGGCCGCCGCGGCTACGACACCGAGGAAGTCGACGCCTTCCTCGACCTGGTCGCGGCCACCCTCGCCCACGGCGCTCCCGGCAGCCTGACCGTCACCGACGTCCGCGCCGTCCGCTTCACCGAGGCACGCCTCGGCACCCGCGGCTACAGCCGCGACGAGGTCGACGCCTTCCTGGATCTGGTCGTCACCGCCCTCGAACACAACCACCGCTAGACCACGGTCAGTCGAAGAGGTCGAGGGTGGGATGGGGTTCGCGACCGCGGACTTCGATGGAGCCGAAGACGAGATCGGGCGGCGGCACGAGGCCGAGATGTTCCCAGGCGGCGGCGGTGGCGACGCGGCCGCGTGGGGTGCGGGCCACCATGCCCGCCCGGACGAGGAACGGCTCGCAGACCTCTTCGACGGTCGCGGCCTCCTCCCCCACGGCGACCGCGAGGGTCGAAACACCAACGGGGCCACCGCCGAAGCTGCGGACCAGCGCGCCGAGGACGGCGCGGTCGAGGCGGTCCAGGCCGAGGACGTCCACGTCGTAGACCTCGAGTGCGGCCTGCGCGATGGGACGGGTGATCACGCCGTCGGCGCGAACCTCGGCATAGTCGCGGACGCGGCGCAGCAGGCGGTTGGCGATGCGGGGGGTGCCGCGGGAGCGGCCCGCGATTTCGGCGGCGGCATCGCGGTCGATGGTGACACCGAGAATATGGGCCGAGCGCTGCAGAATGCGCAAGAGTTCTTCGGGATCGTAGAAATCCATATGGCCGGTGAAGCCGAAGCGGTCGCGCAGCGGACCGGTGAGCGCACCGGAGCGAGTGGTCGCGCCGACCAAGGTGAACGGTGCGATATCCAGCGGAATCGACGTTGCCCCAGGACCTTTCCCGACGACCACGTCGACGCGGAAATCCTCCATGGCGAGGTAGAGCATCTCCTCGGCGGGCCGGGCGATCCGGTGGATCTCATCGATGAACAGCACATCGCCCTCGACCAGATTGCTCAGCATCGCGGCGAGATCGCCCGCGCGTTCCAGCGCCGGGCCGGAGGTAATGCGCAATGCCGTACCGAGTTCGGCAGCGATGATCATCGCCATACTGGTCTTGCCGAGGCCGGGTGGACCGGACAGCAGCACATGGTCGGGGGTGCCGCCGCGCTGTTTGGCGCCGCGCAGTACGAGCGCGAGTTGTTCACGGACGCGCGGCTGGCCGATGAAATCGTCCAGGGACTTCGGGCGCAGGCTGGCCTCGATATCACCATCGGACTTCAGATAGCTTGCGCTGACCTGGGATTCGGCGTCCGGTTCGGGATCGTGATCCATGACGTCTTACCGATTCTTCCCCAGCGAGCCGAGCGCTGCCCGCAGCGCCTTCGACGTATCGGCACCGGGATTTTCGGCGAGTACCGCATCGACCGCGGGTTCGGCCTGTTTGACCGGGAATCCGAGTCCGACCAGCGCCTCGACAACCTGCTCGCGCACCGGAGTGAGCACCGGCGTCGGCGTACTGCCGGGCGGACCCGCCTGCACCGGAACAAGATTCACCTTGTCACGCAACTCGACAACCATGCGCTCGGCCCCACGCTTGCCGATGCCGGGCACCCGGGTCAGCGCCGCGACATTGCTCTCCGCCAGCGCCTTGCGCAGCGCCTCCGGCTCGAGCACCGCCAGCACCGCCATGGCCAGCCGGGGTCCGACTCCGGAGACGGTCTGCAAAAGGCCGAACAGGTCACGAGATTCGGTATCGGCGAAGCCGAACAGCGTCATCGAATCCTCGCGCACGATCATCGCCGTGAACAGCCGGGATTCCTCGCCGCGGGTCAGGGTGGACAGCGTCGCCGGGGTGACATTGAGCCGGTAGCCCACGCCCGCCGCCTCGATCACCACATGATCGAGCGCGATCTCGAGCACCTCACCGCGTACCGACGCGATCACCCGCGCACCACCTTCCGTTGTTCGGCAAGCCGCTTTGTATACCGCCGTTGTGCCTCGGCCGCGCGTGCCTCCGCCTCCGCCATCCGCGCCATCAGCGGTGCCCGCCAACAATGACAGATCGCCAGGGCCAGCGCATCGGCCGCATCCGCCGGTTTCGGCGCGACATGGAGGCCGAGGATACGCGTCACCATCGCGGTCACCTGCGCCTTGTCCGCGGTGCCATTGCCGGTGACAGCGGCCTTCACCTCACTCGGGGTGTGGAAGGCCACGGGTATCCCCCGGCGCGCGGCGGCCAGTGCGATCACGCCGCCAGCCTGGGCGGTGCCCATCGCGGTGCGCACGTTGTGCTGCGCGAACACCCGCTCGATCGCGACCGCGTCGGGTTTGTGCGTATCCATCCAGTGTTCGGCGACGTCGGCGACGCCCATCAGCCGGTGTGCCAGGTCCATATCCGCGGGGGTGCGCACCACGTCGACGTCGAGCGCTGTCACCTTCCGCCCCAGCCCGCCCTCGACGATGCTGAGGCCGCACCGGGTGAGTCCCGGGTCGACGCCCATCACCCGCACACGATCCCCTCTCGAAGGCACGAACAACTGTTCGAGAGTCTAGTGGACGGCGCGGGCGGCCTTCACCAACGACACGGCGCCCGTCCGGGATTCGGCTAGTTGAAGGAGTGGTAGCAGCTCACATACGCGTAGGTGCCGGAGTCCGAATCCTCGACGACCACCTTGCCGTCCTGCAGGATTCGGCAGGTCACCGTGCCGCCGCTGGATCCGCTGACAGTCGCCGACACCCGGCCCGTGCGGACATATCCGGTCACGGTCACGGCCTTGGTCCACGGCAGCGGTGCATCGTTGGCATCGGCGGTATCGAAATCGCCACTGTTGTAGGAGATATCGGCGGTGCCGGAGCCCGAGACTTCGTAGGTGATCGAGGTTTCCTTCTTCGATTCCTTGTCGAGCCGGTAGGCGATTGATCCGAAGACCGCGACGCAGCCGCCGACGGTGAGCACGATCGCCAGGAAGACGCCGCCGAGCACCCACGGCCACACCGGCTTGCCCTTGGGCGGCTGCGGCGGATATCCCGGGTAGCCCGGATACCCCTGCCCCGGATAACCCGGGTACTGCGGCGGTGGTTGATAAGTCATGTGCACCCCTCCTGAATCCTGCACGACCAGCTACTGGACTCTACCGGACAAGAGGTTCGGAGCCCGGGTTCACCGATGTAGTTATCGACATGCGATCGACCGGCGTTTCAGGGTCGCCCAGGTTCATCGGAGCGAATTCACAGGCTTTCTCGAGGAACGGTCTCGACAATGCCGTAGGTGCCCGTAGTCCGTGCCCCGCTCGCCGCACCCGCGACCCCCGTGACACCGCCGCCACCACCGCGGCTGCCTTCGGCGAATCTGAATCCGAACTATCAGAACGGCTTTCATCACGGCATATCGCTGCTGCACGGCTGGCTGCCGGTGACCGTCGAACTGGTCGCGGTGGCCGCGTTGATCCTGGCGATCGGCTGGCGGACCCGGCGCTGGCGGCTGGTGCTGCTGCCGGTCTGCGTGGTCCTCGGTGCGGCGGGCGCGGTGGCCGCGTGGGCGTATGTGAACGATCAGGGGCTGGCCTCGGATCCGGCGCCGGTCGAGTTGTGGGCCTGTGTCGGCGTCGCGGTCGCGGCGATCGCGGTCGCCGCGCTCGGTTGGCGCAGTGCCAGGTGGTGGCGGCGTGGTGTCTCGGTGCTCGCGATACCGCTGGCTCTGTTGAGCACCGGCATCGTGCTCAATCAATGGGTGGGCTACTACCCCACCGTGCAGTCCGCGTGGAGTGCGCTCACCGCGGGTCCGCTGCCGAATCAGACCGATATCGATGCGCTGCCCGGACTGCGCAATACCGATGTCAGCACCGGCAAGATCGTGCCGGTGCAGATTCCGGACGCGGGCAGCGGTTTTCCGCATCGAACCGAATACGTGTACTTGCCACCGGCCTGGTTCGCCGGTCCGACGCCGCCGACACTGCCGGTCGTCATGATGATCGGCGGCGAATTCAATACGCCCGCCGACTGGATCCGCAGCGGTCAGATCATGCCGGAGGTGGACAAGTTCACCGCCGCCAACGGCGGCCGCGCCCCTATCCTCGTCTTCGTCGATTCCAGCGGCAGTTTCAACAATGACACCGAATGTGTGAACGGTCCGCGCGGCGATGCCGCCGACCATCTGACCCGAGATGTGCCCAGCTATCTGGAATCTCGCTTCGGCGCCTCGGCGGATCCGTCGAACTGGGCGGTTGTCGGCTGGTCTATGGGCGGCACCTGCGCGGTCGATCTGGCGGTCATGCACCCGGAATTGGTGCACACCTTCGTCGATATCGCGGGCGATCTCGGCCCGGCCTCGGGCAACAAGGAACAAACGATCCGAAGGCTTTTCGGCGGCGACGCAGACCGCTGGGCCGCATTCGATCCGCTCACCGTTATGGCCGAGCACGGTCCCTATACGGGCATGGCGGGTCTGTTCGACGATCTCACCCCACCCAAATCCGGCCCGGGATCCCGTGGTGCGCGCCAGCAATCCGCAGCCGCCGACGACGACAACGTGGGCATGGGCGGTCATGACGGAGTCTTCGACACCGGTGAGGTCGGCGCCGCCGAAAAGCTGTGCGACGCAGGCCACGAGGTCGGCATCGATTGCACCATTCACACCACCCAGGGTGGCCACACCTGGCAGTTCGCCTCGGCCGCGTTCGCCTCGTCGTTCCCCTGGATCGTCGCTCGCGTCGGTCTCCCGGTGCCCGACGCGACCTGAAACCGATTGCGCGGTCGATGAATCGAGCCGCGCTCAGCCCAGAGCTTCGACCGGGACGACCGACTCGGCGCGGAAGGTCCGGCGATAGGCCAGCGGTGATACGCCGATGGAATCGTGCAGGTGCTGGCGTAGTGAGCTGCCGGTGGCGAAGCCGACCTCGCCCGCGATGCGGTCCACGGTCATATCGGTCGATTCGAGGAGCTGGCGGGCGCGGAAGACGCGCTGCTGGATGAGCCAGCGGCCCGGGCTCATGCCGACCTCGTCACGGAAGCGACGGGCGAAGGTGCGCTTGCTCATTCGGGCCTGAACGGCGAGATCGTCCATGGTCAACGGCAATCGGAGATTCTCGAGGGCCCAGTGCCTGGCGGCGGCGGTGCCCGTCGAGGTCGACGGCGGCACCGGCTGTTCGATGTATTGGGCCTGGCCGCCCTCACGCCACGGCGGCACGACGCAGCGGCGCGCCACCGTATTCGCGACCGCACTGCCGTGGTCGCGGCGCACCAGATGCAGACAGAGATCTATGCCTGCCGCCGCGCCCGCCGAGGTGAGCACGTCATCGTCGTCGACGTAGAGGACATCGGTATTCAGCAGCACTCGCGGAAAGGTGCGCCGGAACAGTTCGGCCACATTCCAGTGTGTCGTCGCCGGACGACCGTCGAGCAGTCCGGCGGCGGCAGTCACGAATGCGCCGGTACATATCGAAACGATGCGGGTGCCCGGCCGGATGCGCGCGAATGCCGCGGCCACCGCGGGCGGCAGCGTGCCATCGAGCGTCATATCAATATCGCAGGCCGGTATGACCACGGTGTCGGCGGTCGCCAGCGCCCGGCTGTCCTGCTGGACGGCAATGGCGAAATCGGCTCGGCTCGCTACCGGTGCGCCATCGATCGAGCAAGTGCTCACCTCGTACAGATCCGCGGCGGTGCCGAAAACGCGGTTCGGAATGCCGAGTTCGAACGGATACACCCCGTCCAAGGCGAGCACGACCACCCGATGTCGCGCCGAGTGCCGATCCGAGGTATCGACCATGGCACGATCATATCGAATATTGGCAATCGCGCCATTTCCCCGCGTCACCGCCGACAGCAGGCTGAACGACATGAACGACACCACTATGCGCGCGATCAGCCAAGACCTGATCGGCGGACCCGAGGTCCTGACCGAAGTCGAACTGCCCGTCCCGACACCCGGCCCCGGCGAAATCCTGGTCCGGGTGCGGGCAGCCGGTCTCAACCCGACCGATTGGCGGCATCGCGGCGCCTCCGGACTTTTCCTCGGCGAACCGCCGTTCGTGCTGGGTTGGGACGTATCGGGCGAAGTGGTGGCCACGGGTATCGGCGTCACCCTGTTCGAGCCGGGCGACGCGGTCTTCGGCATGCTCCCCTACCCCTACGGACACGGCGCATTCGCCGAATACGTCGTGGGCCCCGCCCGCGCCTTCGCCCCGAAACCGGTCAACCTGGACCACATTCAGGCCGCGGCCATCCCACTGGCCGCCCTCACCGCCTGGCAGGCCCTCGTCGACACCGCGAAACTACAAGCCGGACAACGCATCCTGATCCATGCGGCAGCAGGTGGCGTCGGACACTTCGCCGTTCAGATCGCCAAGGCGCGCGGCGCGCAGGTCATCGGCACCGCCAGCGCGGCCAACCACGAATTCCTGCGCGAAATCGGCGCGGACGAGACGATCGATTACCGCACAACCGATTTCGCCGAGGCGGTCGGAGATGTCGATGTCGTGCTGGACTCGATCGATAACGAGAACAGCCTGCGCTCCCTGCGCACACTCCGCCCCGGCGGCCTACTGGTCTCACTGCGCGGCGGGACAGACGAATTGGCCACCGCGGCACAGGATTTGGGAGTCCGGGCGGTGCGCATGCTGGTGCAGGACGATCACGCCGGAATGATCGCGCTCGCGGAACTCGCCGAATCCGGGGCGCTGCGCCCGGCAGTCGCCGGGGTCTTCCCGTTCGAAGCGGCGGCGAAGGCGCACGCACTCGGCGAAACCGGCCGCACTGTAGGCAAATTGGTACTCACGGTGCCGTGAGTCAGCGCTTCTTGCCCGTGGCTGATCAGTATGTCGGCGCCCCACCAAGTCAGGCGTCCGGCGATCGCCACGTAGAGGAAGATCGCGAAGTACACCAGGCTCGCACCGTAGTCGGCAGCCCAGCCCGGCATCCGGTTCACCGTCACGAATGCGACGATGAGCAGGATCAGTCCGGTCGCGACCGCGAGCGGGGCGAGGGTGACATTCAGGTCGGTTGGATCGCCGGGACGCTCGTCGGCAAGGGATCGACTCATGATGGCTGGTCTCTTTCCGGGCGGGACAAGTTCTCGGTGCACAGAGCCTGATCGGGCGGCCGTGACGGTGTGTCGCGGCACTTGATTCGTATATCAGCAATCGAGCCGCAATCGTTACACCGCAGATATCGACAGCTGCGACCAGTTGCTCCGAACCCAGGAAATGCGATCAGCCGACTTTGGCAACCAGTAATCGGTTGCATCGGACTTTTTCAGGGCGCGGCATCGGAATTCCCCCACGACAACCCGGAACGTTCGGCCGCGTTTGTGGCATGCATCACATCCGAGACCTACCATCCGAAGGATGAGCAATGTTGTGAAGGCTGTCCTAGAAGGTGGGCCGAAAGACTTGCCCGCTCGCATCGTCCCGATCACGCCACCCGGCGTCGAGCTCAAAGTCGAATACCGCGGCGGATACGAGCACTTCAAGGTCACCAATCGGGAAGCCGATACGCCCGAGGGGCGGCTGCGGGTCTACGAATGGTCCGATCGCACGCGAATCGCGGAATAACCAGTTCACGCCGGGTGCGAAACGCACTGGGGGCGGTCCGCATATTTGCGAACCGCCCCGAGGCGCTGGTCGATGACGAGCCGCGTCAGTCCTGTTCCAGCTGAGAGCCGACCTCATCGGAGATATCCACCATCGGATGCAGTGACGTTCTGTCCGTCATAGCAGCCGATGCGCCGGACAATCCGGGCGTCAGTCCTGTTCCAACTGGGAGCCGACCTCATCGGAGATGTCCACCATCGGATGCAGTGACGTTCTGTCCGTCATAGCAGCCGATGCGCCGGACAATCCGGGCGTCAGTCCTGTTCCAGCTGAGAGCCGACCTCATCGGAGATGTCCACGTTGGTGTAGACGTTCTGTACGTCGTCGCTGTCCTCGAGCGCGTCGACCAACTTGAACACCTTGCGCGCGCCGTCGACGTCGACGGCGACCGATACCGACGGCTGGAAGCCGGATTCGGCGGAGTCGTAATCGATTCCGGCGTCCTGCAGCGCCTTGCGCACCGGGATCAGATCCGACGGTTCGCTGATGACCTCGAACGAATCACCGAGGTCGTTGACTTCCTCGGCGCCCGCGTCGAGCACGGCGAGCAGCACATCGTCCTCGGACAGCCCGTTCTTCTCGAGGGTCACGATGCCCTTGCGGTGGAACAGGTAGGAAACCGAACCCGGGTCGGCCATATTGCCGCCGTTGCGGGTCATCGCCACGCGCACCTCGCCCGCTGCGCGGTTGCGGTTGTCGGTGAGGCATTCGATCAGCACCGCGACACCATTGGGGCCGTAGCCCTCGTACATGATGGTCTGCCAGTCGGCGCCGCCGGCCTCTTCACCGCCGCCGCGCTTGCGGGCACGCTCGATGTTGTCGTTCGGAACCGACGACTTCTTCGCCTTCTGGATGGCGTCGTACAGCGTCGGATTGCCCGCCGGGTCACTCCCACCAGTGCGGGCCGCCACCTCGATGTTCTTGATCAACTTGGCGAAGAGCTTGCCGCGCTTCGCGTCGATCCCCGCCTTCTTGTGCTTGGTGGTGGCCCATTTGGAGTGGCCGCTCATTCCCTACTTCCTCCAGTCGACAGCACGTCTGATCGTGCGCACGGTACCCGCACCGGCCGGGTAGACAACTCTCTCAGCCTACTCGTCCGGTTACGGCCAGTTCCTGTGGGCGACTACTCGGCGGCGCGAACCAGATCGACGAACATCCGATGCACCCGCAAATCGCCGGTGACCTCGGGATGGAACGACGTCGCGACCACCTTGCCCTGCCGCACCGCGACAATGCGCCCGGCGGCCGGGCCACTGGGAACAGTGGCCAGCACCTCGACGCCCGCGCCGACCCGCTCCACCCACGGCGCCCGGATGAATACCGCGCGCACCGGGCCGTCGGTCACGCCCGCGAAGTCCAGATCGGTCTCGAACGAGTCGACCTGACGACCGAAAGCATTGCGCCGCACCGTCATATCGATACCGGACAGATGCTTGGCGTCGGGGCGAGTGTCGAGCACTTCGGACGCGAGCAGGATCATTCCGGCGCAGGATCCGAAGGCGGGCATACCTTCCCGCAGCCGCGCACGTACCGGTTCGAGGAGCTCGAAGACCTCCAGCAGCTTGCTGATGGTGGTCGATTCACCGCCGGGCAGCACCAGCGCATCCACTGCGGCGAGCTCGGACGCGCGGCGCACCAGCACCGGTTGCGCACCGCATTCCGCGAGTGCCGCGACATGTTCGCGCACGTCACCCTGCAGGGCCAGCACACCGATGGTGGGCCGGTCGGGACTGCGCTGCGCGCCCGTTGCGGGCGAGGCGACCGATGCGTTCACGCCATGAGCTTACGAGGCGCCGCGCTGTGGCCCTGCTCACGGTAGCCGTCAATGTTGCGTCAAGACCGGGTTCATTCGGGCGAAAGCGGTCGACACTCACAGATGTGATTACGGTGTTGCCACGCAAGGCGCCCGCGCCGCGTGCGGTCGGCTCGACGCGCCGGGGTTTGACCGTTTCGACCGGCTTGGCGGGACTTTCCCTCGATGCCATGGCATCGGTCTCCTACGGTCCGGAAGCGATCGTGCTGGTGTTGGCCACCGCCGGTGGCGCCGGACTCGGCATGACAGTGCCGGTAACCCTTGCGATCGCCGCCCTACTCGCGGTACTGGTCGCCTCCTACCGGCAGGTGATCGCGGCCTTTCCCGACGGCGGTGGCGCGTACGCGGTGGCGAAGCGGCATCTCGGCCACCGCACCAGTCTAGTCGCCGCGGCCTCGTTGATCGTCGACTACATCCTCAATGTCGCGGTCTCGATCGCGGCCGGTGTCGCCGCCCTGACCTCGGCATTCCAGGCGCTGCACGGGTATACGGTGTGGATCTGCCTCGCGATCCTGGTCGGGGTGACCGCGCTCAATCTGCTCGGCATCCGAGAAAGTGCGCGCGCCTTCATGATTCCCACGATCGTCTTCGTCGCGGGCATCTTCGCCGTCATCGTCGGCGGCCTGATGCGCTCCGATCCGGCCGACGTCGTCACCGGGGCGGCGGCCGTCGGCGATATTCGAACAGTCGGAGTGTTATTGCTGCTCAAGGCATTTTCCAGCGGCTGCGCGGCGCTGACGGGTGTCGAGGCGATCGCGAATGCGGTGCCCAGCTTCGAGGCGCCGAGGGTCAAACGCGCGCAACGGGCGGAGGTGGCGCTCGGGGCGCTGCTCGGTGTCATGCTGATCGGGCTCGCCGTGCTCATCGAGAAGTTCTCGGTGCGGCCGATCGAGGGCACGACGGTGCTTTCTCAGCTCACCGAGGCGGCACTCGGGCACGGAATCGGTTACTACATAGTGCAATTCGCAACCGTCCTGCTGCTCGCGCTGGCCGCCAACACTTCCTATGGCGGGCTGCCGACGCTTACCCGGATCCTGGCCGACGACAATTGCCTACCGCACCGATTCGCGGTGACCTCGCCGCGTCAGGTGTACCGCTACGGCGTGCTCACCCTCGGCGTAACGGCGGGGGTGCTGTTGATCGCGGCGCGCGGCAATATGAATGCACTCGTTCCGTTGTTCGCGATCGGTGTCTTCGTCGGATTCACCATCGCTCAGGCCGGCATGGTCCGGCACTGGTGGCAGACCAAGACCGCGGGCTGGCGCTGGCGGCTCGCGCTCAACGGCTTCGGTGCGCTGCTCACCGGCGTCGCCGCGATCGTCACCACAGCGATGAAATTCATCGACGGCGCGTGGTTGATCGTGCTCGTACTGCCCGCACTGGTACTCGGTATGGAGCGAATTCGCTGCGCCTACACCAGGATCGGCGGCCGCCGCGGCAATGGCGCGATTCCGGACCAGCCGCAGGCCACCGGTACGGCGATCGTGGTGCCGATCTCCGAGGTCTCCGAACTCAGCCGCGAGGCGCTCTCGGCCGCCATGTCGATCGGAAGAGACGTTGTCGCGGTGCATGTTTGCCTACCGGGTGAATCCGTCAAAGCGTTCACCAAAGCGTGGGAGGCATGGCATCCCGAGGTCAGGCTGGTTCTGCTGGAAGACAGCGACGCAACCGTCGGCGGCCCCGTCGCGCACTATGTCCGCGAGAACTTCTCCGGACGGCGCAAGGTCGTCGTCATCGCCGAGATCGATCCGCCGATCGGCTGGGACCGGGTGCTGCCCAGTCACCGCAGTGACGAACTCGAACGCGAACTACGTCGGATGACCGACACCGTGGTATGCCACCTCCGCGTCCAGGTGGTCTGAGCCCGACGAGGCTCGAGTGGGCGTTCGGGTCGCTCACTCCCCGCGCAAAGTGCGAATCAGGCCCTCTTGCACAACCGCCGCAACCAACTCGCCTTCGCGGTTGAAAATCTTGCCGCCGGTCAGTGCACGACCGAAACCCGCAGACGGAGAGGACTGGTCGTAGAGCAGCCACTCGTCGGCACGGAACGGGCGCAGGAACCACATGGCGTGATCGAGCGAGGCGTTCTGCGTCGGCTCCTCGGGGTGGGTGACCTTCGAGGAACCGAGCAGGGTCATGTCGCTCATGTAGGCGAGGGTGCAGACGTGCACAACCGGGTCGTCGGGCAGCGGATGCCGGTAACGGAACCACACCTGCTGCGGGGAGACCACGCCGTCGCGGCGGGTCACCACATCCTGCGGCACGGTGCGGATATCCCAGTGCTCCCATTCGCGCATGGCCCACAGCCGCTCGGGGCTCATCGTGGTGCTGGCGTCGGGCAGCTCATCCGGACCCTGCACCGACGGCATCTCGTCCTGATGTTCCGGACCCGAGTCTCCGACGTGGAACGACGCCGACATGGTGAATATCGCCGCACCGTCCTGCACGCCGGTCACCCGGCGGGTGCAGAACGACCGGCCGTCGCGAATCCGCTCGACGAGGTACACGGTCCGCTCTTCTGGATTTCCCGGCCGCAGGAAGTACCCGTGCAGCGAATGCACCTGGAACCGCGGCTCCACCGTCCGCACCGCCGAAACCAGCGCCTGGCCGGCAACCTGTCCGCCGAATGTGCGCACGAGCTGGGTCTTGGTGGACGCGCCACGGAAGATGTTCTGCTCGAGCCGCTCGATCTCCAGCGCCTCTTCGATTGTCGCCATGAGGGCGAGATTATCCCGAGCGCCGCCGCGACTTCTCGGCGACCTCTGAGCAATGGCCACGTCCGCCGCCCAGAACCGGGGTCCGCGGCACAGTTTGATGGAATGGAGCGGTGCCGCGTTTCGATCCGATCACCCGGGACGGCCTCGTCGAACTCATCACCAACCGCGTCCTCGAGCTCGACGGGCGGATGCTGACCGCCGTCGACGGAGCCGACGCGGCCGAACCCGTGGCGATCGCCGACCGAGTCGCCACTGCACTGCGTGACACCGGACGCGCCGCCGAGGTCGTCGCACTGCACGATTACATCCGCCCGGCATCGCTCCGCATGGAATTCGGGCGCACCGACGAAGTGTCTTATCGCACCGCCTGGTTCGACTACGCCGCACTCGACCGTGAAGTCATCCGGGCGCTACGCCACGACGCCCGCTGGCTCCCCGCGCTCTGGGACGAGGACCGCGACCGCTCGGCCCGCTCCCCCATCCGCACCGCCGCCCCCGGCACGGTTTTGCTCGTCGCCGGTCCCATGCTGTTGGGCCGCGGTCTCGACTTCGATCTGACCGTCCACCTCGACATGTCCGAAGCTGCCCTGCACCGCCGTACGCCACCCGACGACCAATGGACCATCCCGGCCCTGCTCCGCCACGACCGCGACAATTCCAGCGCCCCAACCTTTTTCATCCGCTGGGATCACCCCGATCGTCCGGCGCTCCGCGTAGACGACACCGCTCGTCGGTAGGCTTACCCCGTCCGAAAACACCGGCCCCCTCTTTTGCAATTTTGTTGGAAGACAGACAGTTCCACGCTAGGCTGCTAAGGTGAAAAAAATATATTTGAATGCGCATATCCGCGTATCACTATGCATATGGTTGCCTAGTTAGCCACATCTACTTCTCGAGATCCGTACGGCAGCCCACACCGGACGCGAATCCCTAGGAAAGGTGCCGACTATTCGCGATGTGAGACGCAGCGAGGCGGCGAGCACAAATGCTCGCCGCCTCGAATCGCCCACTCCTCCAGCCGAACCCACCACGGCCGGGATCAGGGATTAGCCGCAGGCCGTGGACTGCTGACCGAGATTGGTCAACATAGTGCAGGCCCAACTCTTTTCGACCTTCCACTTGCCGTCCTCGGCGACGAAGGGCACATCGACGATGTTCTCCTGGCCGTTGATGGTGAACTTCGCCTTGGCATCGAGTGCGTCACCGAAGGCACTGACCTCCGTGACCTCGGACCTGGCGCCCGCTTGCTGATATGCCTGCGCCAGACGGTTCGGCAGTTCCGGATCCGCCTGCGCGCCTTGTACCAGGTCCAGCTTCTCCGAACTCGGCACCGACGGGTCCAGCGCGCGGAGCAATTGAGCGTTGAGGTCGGCGACGCTCGGGGTCGGCGGGAGGTTCGCATTCGACTTCGTGACGCTGGTCGAGGTCTTGGTCGGTGTGGTCGCGGTCTTCGAGTCGTCGCTGCCACACGCCGACAGGCTGAGGGCGGCCACGGCGGCCAGACCCGCGATCGCGACACGTCCGGTCTTACGAAGCTTCAACTGATCATCCTTTGCCATTCGGACAGGTCCGTGACCCCGACGGTGCCGCGCTAATTGCCCGCGCGGCCGCCGACGCGCACCGAATTCCGAAGCTAGCCACCAACTCTGTGGCAGGTATAAGACAACCATGAGGGCCGCGACAGCTTCTCCACCAATCGCCCAGGACGCGCAACGCCCACGGCAGTGGATCAAGCAATCCCGGTGCCGCGGGCGTCGACTCGATTCAGCGGTAGTGCCGAATCACCAACCGCGCTCGGCCAGCCGGTGATCGACCGGCAGCTCCTCGACATTGATGCCGACCATGGCCTCGCCCAGACCGCGCGAAACCTTGGCGAGCACATCCGGGTCGTCGTAGAACGTGGTCGCCTTGACGATGGCGGCGGCGCGCTCCGCCGGATTGCCGGACTTGAAGATGCCCGAACCGACGAAGACACCCTCGGCGCCGAGCTGCATCATCATCGCGGCGTCGGCGGGGGTGGCGATACCGCCCGCGGTGAACAGCACGACCGGCAGCTTGCCGGTCTGCGCGACCTCGCGCACCAGCTCGTACGGCGCCTGCAACTCCTTGGCGGCGACGAACAGCTCGTCCTCGGGCAGCGACGACAGCTTGCGAATCTCGGCGCGGATCTTGCGCATGTGGGTGGTGGCATTGGAGACGTCACCGGTGCCCGCCTCGCCCTTGGAGCGAATCATGGCCGCACCCTCGGTGATCCGGCGCAGCGCCTCGCCCAGGTTGGTGGCGCCGCACACGAACGGCACGGTGAAGTTCCACTTGTCGATGTGGTTGGCGTAGTCCGCGGGGGTCAGCACCTCGGATTCGTCGATGTAGTCGACGCCGAGGCTCTGCAGGATCTGCGCCTCCACGAAGTGGCCGATACGCGCCTTGGCCATGACCGGAATCGAGACGGCGGAGATGATGCCGTCGATCATGTCCGGATCGCTCATCCGGGAGACGCCGCCCTGTGCGCGGATATCGGCCGGAACACGCTCCAGGGCCATCACCGCGACCGCGCCGGCGTCCTCGGCGATCTTGGCCTGCTCTGGGGTGACGACATCCATGATCACCCCGCCCTTGAGCATCTCGGCCATCCCGCGCTTCACGCGGGCGGTGCCGATGGTGTTGGTGGTCTCGGGCGTGGTCACGGCAAACTCCTGAGTCATGTGCGCCAATCGGGTCGCTTGGAACTAACGCCACCGATTCTAGGCGGGCCGATCAGGCCACTTGATAGCCAGTTGCACACCACTGGCCTTGCCCCGACCAGCGGGTCCGCGTCCGGTCCGCAACCACTGGACCGGTCCTGACACGGATCCGTCGGGGCCGACGCAAGTCTTGCCCCGCCCCGACGAACACCCGATAGGACCTACAGCGGGCCGACCACCAGTAACTGAGCCCAATACCCCGCGGCATCGGAACCCAACAACGGCAATAGGAAATCGAACAACAGGTAGGACATGTACTGCTTACCTTCCACACGCCAACGGACCATCTCACTGCAGTGGAAGTACCACCAGAACTCCCGGTAGCGCTCCCCCACCAGCACTACCCAGGCGGCACGAATCCAGTCGCGACGCTATCACGATCGTGAAACACATCACAGCCGAAAGATCCAGGCGCGCACGCTGTTCGCGCTCAGGGCAGCCCCGATCACCGGATAGACCGCACCTCGGGATCGGAATCACCCGACGCGGCTTTGGCAGCTTCGGGAAGCAGTTGGTCCAGGTGGTAGGGGTAAACGGTCTCGCCGGTGTGGTCCAGGCTGACGATATCCGACCCGGTGCACCACTTGTTGCCGGTGATGCTGCGTCGCTCGACCGCGGTGAGATTGCCCGGCTCGGGGTCGAAGGCCGCGACACGCAGGGCGAAGAACAGCTCCTCGGCCCGGATGAGTTCACCGTCGAACGGGAATACCGCGACCCGCCGCCAGATGGGACCGCGCAGCGCGGTCGGATCCGCGGTGTGCCCCGTCTCCTCCCAGAGCTCGCGCACCGCCGCACTGCGCAGGGTCTCCCCGGGTTCCACACCGCCACCGATGGTGAACCAGAAGGAGACGTCGGGGGTCTTGGGGTCGTTGCCGCGCATGAGCAGCACGCGGTCCTGCTCGTCGAGTAGCACCACGCGCGCCGAGGTGCGGACCGTATCGACAGCCAGGCCGGTCGACGCGGCCGGGGTGGCGCGTTCGCTGATCTCGAAATATGTCGGTAGCGGCGCGGTACCGCCCAGGTGCAGGATGCGGACCGGGCGACGAGTGCGCAGAGCGAGGGTGTCGCGCACCGCGTCGTTGTGGAAGCGACGCGCGATCAGCACTCGAGCCTCGGCATCGGCGAGTTCGGCGACCTGCTGTGGGCGCAACTTGGCGATATCGATCGCGGAAAGCGCTGCGGAGAGCTGATTTTCGATGGTTTCACGGTCGGCGCGGCCCGCCCGCTCGGCCCGATCGGCGAGTGTGGTGAGCTGTTTGGCCTGCTCGCCCAGCGCGGCATCGGCAGTCGGGCCCGCGATGGCCACGGCAACCGATCTGGCCACCACCGCCCGTCGTGCCAACGCACCGTCGAGGGCCTGCCAGGACTGATCCGACCGCACGTGCAACCGGTCGAGCCGGTTCGCCGTCGAGGCCGCCCACAGACCGATCGCGACGACCACCGCGGCGATGAGCGCGAGTACGAGAACCGTCGTGGCGGAGAACGTAATCATCCAGCAGCCCTCACCGTGCTATCGATCATCCAGCGGCCCGCACGCGCGTATCCCCCACCGTGACGGTTTCGTAGACGCGCAGGATCTGTTCGGCGACCACCGGCCAGTCGTATTCGCCGACCACCTGATCGGCGGTGTGGATCAGGGCTTCGCGGCGCACATCGTCGGTGAGCAGGGTGTCCAGCGCCGCGGCGAGTCGAACCGAATCACCCACCGGGACGAGCATTCCCGCCGTGCCATCGCGCAATACCCGACGGAAGGCGTCCAATTCGCTTGCCACCACGGCGGTTCCGGCCGCCATCGCCTCGATCAGGATGATGCCGAAGCTCTCCCCACCGAGATTCGGCGCGACGTACACGTCCGCGCTGCGCATCGCCGAGGCCTTCTCCTCGTCCGACACCTGACCGAGGAAACGCAGATGCCGGGCGAGCGGCCCGGCCTCGCGGCGCAGCCGCTCCTCGTCACCGCGCCCGACGATGAGGATCTCGACATCGGGATGTCTGCGCACCAATTCGGGCAGCGCGCCGAGCAGGACTTCCATCCCCTTGCGCGGTTCGTCGTAGCGACCGAGGAACAGCACCGTTCGGCCCGCGCGCGGATATCCGGGCAGCATCGGGGCTCGCGCAAAGGCGGGCACGGCGACGCCGTTGGGAATCTCGACCGCGTCCGAACCGAGCGCCTCCACCTGCCAGCGCCGGGCCAGCTCGGAGACCGCGATCCGGCCGCTGATCTTCTCGTGATAGGGCCGCAGCACACCCTGAAAGGTGCTCAGCACCAACGATTTCGTGGTCGAGGTGTGGAAGGTGGCCACGATCGGCCCCTCGGCGATCTTCAGCGCGAGCATGGACAGGCTCGGCGCATTCGGTTCGTGGATGTGCAGCACATCGAAATCGTTGCCGTCGATCCAGCGCCGAATCCTGGTGTAGGCCATGGGACCGAAGGACAACCGGGCGACCGAACCGTTGTACGGAATCGCCACCGCGCGACCGGCCGAAACCACGAAATCCGGCAGCGGCGTGTCCTCCGATGCGGGCGCGAGCACGCTCACCTTGTGGCCGCGTTCGATGAATACCCGCGCCAACTCCACGACATGGGCCTGCACACCACCGGGGACATCGAACGAATAGGGGCAGACCATGCCGATTTTCATGGTGTCTTCTCCCCTTTGGCGCTGTCCAACCCGGCCTGCGCCGCGGCGATCCTGGCTCGCCGCTCCGCCGAAAGGTCCTGCTCCCATTGTGGCTGCAACATATGCCAATCGGCGGGATGCTCGGCGATATTGGCCGCGAACCGGTCGGCCAGCGCCTGGGTGACCGCCGCGACACCGTCCGAAACATCCAGCGGCGCTTCTGTCTTCATCCCCCAGCCCTCGCGTCCATCGGCAGCTACGGTGAACCAGACGTGCACCGGAATAAGCGCCGCACCGGTCTCGATGGCCAGCTTCGCCGCCCCCGCGGGCAGCCAGGTGCGCTCGCCGTACATGGTCACCGGGACACCTTTACCGGTCAGATCCCGCTCGCCCATCAGGCATACGACGTTGTTCGCGCGCAGGCGGGCGGCCAGCGCGGTGAACGGCGGCTGCTCACCACCGGTCAGCGGGAATACCTCGAAACCCAGGCTCTCCCGGTAGGCGACGAACCGCTCGAACAGCGATTCCGGCTTCAACCGTTCGGCGACGGTCGCCAACGTGCCGCTGTGGCCGACCAACCAGACTCCGGCCGCATCCCAGTTCCCGGAGTGCGGCAGCGCAAGCACCACACCGCGTCCCCGCGCCAGGGCGGCGTCCAGATTCTCCACGCCCTCCACGAGCGATCCGGTCAGTGCCGAGTGATCCATCGTCGGCAGTCGGAAGGCTTCGCGCCAGTAGCGGGCGTAGGAACGCATGCTCGCGCGGATCAGTTCGTCGGGGACCTCGGCCGGAGTCACACCGAGCACGCGAGCGAGATTGCGCCGCAACTGATTCGGTTCGCCACCGGCACGGAAGGCGCGATTCGCCTTGTCCGCGACCCGATTACCGCCCCAATCGAAGGCCCGCCGCGCCGTCGATTCGGGCAGCGCACGCACAACCCGCCAACCCGCCGCATAGGCCCAATCCGTCAGTCCGGACTTGATCCGTGAGCCGACGGCTTCGGACTGGGAACTCACGACTGCGCCTCGCTGGCGCTCGGCTCCGTCGTGCGTTCCGCACGCTGGCACATGGTTCCCTCGCTTCGCTCGGTCACGAGGGCAACTCCGTCGCGTCCGCGGGATTCTGCGGCGGCGCGGGCGGAATCACGTCCCGCGCTCCCGGCGAATTCCGGACCGCCAGCACCCGCTGGAACACCGTGATAATGCTCAACACCGCCAGAACCCACATCGCTACGTGCACGGCCCAGGTCAGCCATTCGATCCCCCAATACCCGCCGATACCGGTCAATCCGGCGCCGACCAACACAATGATCAGCCGATCCGGCCGCTCGATGAGTCCACCGTCCGCCGACAGGCCACTGGCCTCGGCGCGCGCCTTCGCGTACGAAATCACCTGGGAGGTGATCAGAACCACCAGGGTCGCGAAGAACAGCGGCCTACTGTTCTCGTGATACACCGCCCACCAGGCCAACCCGGCGAAAATGGCGCCGTCGGCGACGCGGTCGCACGTGGCATCGAGCACCGCACCATATTTCGTGCCGCCGCCGCGCGCTCTCGCCATGGCGCCGTCGAGCATGTCGAACATGACGAACAGCCAGATCACCATGGTTCCCCAGAACAGATGTCCGCTGGGGAACAAGGTGACCGCGGCCGCGATCGAGGCGACGGTGCCGATCACCGTCACCGCGTCGGGGGTGAGTCCGGTACTGACGAGCGCTCTGCCCAGCGGCGCAGTCGCTTTGGAGAACGTCTCGCGGCCGAAGAAGCTGAGCACCCTACTCGACTTCCTTCCACGCCGCCGAAAGCAGCGCCCGAGTTTCCCGCAGCAACTGCGGCATGACCTTCACACCACCGACGATGGTGATGAAGTTGGCGTCCCCGCCCCAACGCGGCACGATGTGCTGATGCAGGTGGTCGGCAAGTGAACCACCTGCCACCCCGCCGAGATTCAGACCGACATTGAAGCCGTGCGGCCGCGAGACCCGCTTCATCACTCGAATCGCCTGCTGGGTGAACGACATCAGTTCGGCGCTCTCCTCGAGCGTCAGATCCTCGAGGTTGGCCACCTTGCGGTAGGGCACCACCATCATGTGCCCCGGGTTGTACGGATACAGATTCAGTACCGCGTAGACGTGCTCGCCACGGGCGATGACCAGACCGTCCTCATCCGACATCTTGGGAATATCGGTAAACGGATGGCCCGTGGTGTCTTTCGGATCGGCGGTGGCGGCCTCGGCGATATAGGACATCCGGTACGGAGTCCACAGCCGCTGCAACCGATCCGGCTCACCGGCACCGGTATCCACGATGCTCCCCTGTTCGTCCGAGTCCGCGTTCAAATCCACGAGCCCGTCCGGCACCGTGCGCTCAGTCATGCTCTGTCCGATCTGGTATGTGCGGGGCCCTCCGTGGTACGCCCGCTGCCTCCTCCGGGCCCTGACTGCTCATTCCGGGCCCTTCACCACAAAACCCTCGGCGGTCGGCGAGGCGTTCTCCCGGTTCGCGATCCATTCCACGATCGTGGCCACCGCGGCGGCGACCTGCACGCCGTTGACCTGGGTGCCGTCGCGGAAGCGGAAGCTGACCGCGCCCGCGTTCACATCACGCTCACCGGCGAGCAGCATGAACGGGATCTTCTGCGCGGTGTTGTTGAAGATCTTCTTCTGCATCCGGTCGTCGCTGCGATCGACCTGCGCGCGGATACCCGCTTCCTGCAGCTGCTCGATGACCGAATCCAGATGCGGCACAAAGGTTTCCGCGACCGGGATGCCGACGACCTGGACCGGCGAGAGCCAGGCGGGGAAGGCGCCTGCGTAATGTTCGGTGAGCACACCGAAGAAGCGTTCGATGGAACCGAACAGTGCGCGGTGGATCATTACCGGCCGCTGCTTGGTGCCGTCGGAGGCGGTGTATTCCAGGTTGAAGCGCTCGGGCAGGTTGAAGTCGAGCTGGATGGTCGACATCTGCCAGGTGCGCCCGAGCGCATCCTTGGCCTGTACGGAGATCTTCGGTCCGTAGAAGGCGGCACCGCCCGGATCCGGGACCAGCTCCAGTCCGGAGTCGGTGGCCACCTTGCGCAGAGTCTCGGTGGCCTCCTCCCACATCTCCTCGGAGCCGACGAACTTCTTCGGATCCTTGGTGGACAGCTCGAGGTAGAAGTCGTCGAGGCCGTAGTCGGCGAGCAGCCCGAGCACGAATTGCAGCGTGCTGGTCAGCTCGGCGTGCATCTGCTCCTTGGTGCAGTAGATGTGCGCATCGTCCTGGGTCATGCCGCGCACCCTGGTCAGGCCGTGCACGACACCGGACTTCTCGTAGCGGTAGACCGAGCCGAACTCGAACATCCGCAGCGGCAGCTCCCGATAGGACCGGCCGCGCGAGCGGAAGATCAGGTTGTGCATCGGGCAGTTCATCGGCTTGACGTAGTAGTCCTGGCCGGGCTTGCGGACGGTGCCGTCTTCATTGAGTTCGGCGTCCAGGTGCATGGCCGGGAACATGCCGTCCTTGTACCAGTCCAGGTGACCGGAGACCTCGAACAGATGTCCCTTGGTGATGTGCGGCGTATTGACGAATTCGTAGCCCGCGGCGACGTGGCGGCGGCGCGAGTACTCCTCGAGTTCCTTGCGGATGATGCCGCCCTTGGGATGGAAGACCGGCAGGCCGGAGCCGAGTTCGTCCGGGAAGCTGAACAGGTCCAGCTCCAGACCGAGTTTGCGGTGGTCGCGGCGCTCGGCCTCCTCGAGCAGGTGCAGATGCTCGTCCAGGGACTCCTGCGATTCCCAGGCGGTGCCGTAGATGCGCTGCAGATCCTCGCGGTTCTGGTCGCCGCGCCAGTAGGCGGCGGAGCTGCGGGTCAGCTTGAAGGCGGGGATGAATTTGGTGGTCGGGATGTGCGGACCGCGGCACAGATCGCCCCACACCCTGTCGCCGGTGCGCGGATCCAGGTTGTCGTAGATGGTCAGCTCTTTGCCGCCGACCTCCATGACCTCCGGATCGTCGATACCGGACTTGTCGCTGATCAGCTCGAGCTTGAACGGCTCCTTCGCCAGTTCGACACGCGCGTCGTCGACCTCGACCACTCGGCGCGAAAACCGCTGCGCGCCTTTGACGATCTTCTTCATCCGGGATTCCAGCTTGGCCAGATCCTCGGGGGTGAACGGCCGGTCCACCTGGAAGTCGTAGTAGAAGCCGTCCTTGATGGGCGGGCCGATGCCGAGCTTGGCCTCGGGGAACTCCTGCTGCACGGCCTGGGCCAGCACATGCGCTGCCGAATGCCGGATCACGCTGCGGCCGTCCTCGGTATTGGCGGCGACCGGCTCGACCTCGGCATCGGTGTCGGGGGTCCAGGACAGATCCTTGAGCCCCTCCGCATCGCGTACCACGACGATGGTGTCCGGCCCCTTCGTCGGCAGCCCCGCCTCGCGCACCGCGGCACCCGCCGTCGTCCCGGCCGGCACCCGAACGAGGGCGACAGGGCTGATAGGTGCTGAGGTGGTCACGGCGAGAGACTCCTTGGCGTTCGCTGGCGGGCGTGTTCCCGCGCTGGTGCGGGCGGTTGCCCACGGGTCATCGTCGGAGGCGAATTCCTCCGGCGCGACCATGCTATCGGCACCCTGGCGGCCCCGCGTCGATGGACTCGGATCGCCGCGTCGCGGGTCGACCGGCGCCGTTGCGCGAGACCAGAACGTGACATCAGGCAATCGGTTCCGTCATGCGACTGCCGCCGGTTCGATGCGGTGCGCCCGTCGGCGCCGCGGACCCGCCTCGTCCGGACCGACGCCGGGTTCGACGGATTGCGCCGAGTGCGCTCTGCTCGGCCGATCCGGCGATTTCTGCCAGGTTCGCGCGAACAGTCTCGCTCCCATGCCGGGAAAGTGCGCGCGCCGCCGATCCCGGATGTTCGGGTACCTTGCGTGGACGCTGAATACCTTGCGGGCGATCAGCTTTCGGCGGCGAGCCGAGCCAGGAGTGCCTTGCGTTCAGCGGCGGGCCGCTTCGGGCAGCTGGTGCACATTTCGCAGCCGGGCACTTCGAAGACCAGGCAGCACGAGATCCGGCGGACAAAGGTCCGCCCGCCGACATCCACGAACCGCGGTACCGGCAGCTTCCCACCGACCTCGCCCGCGAGCCGCGTCCCGGCCTCGGGATTCCCCGCGTCGAGGGCCCGGTTCCCGATGGCATCAGCGGCAATCGCCCAGAGTGCGGGCACTCCCGCACCGGAGACCCCCGCTACGGGGCCGATCACGGCCGCCAAGGTCTCCCGCAACGCCTGCGCGCAGGCATGGCCGAGCGCGGCGTCGGAATCGTGCGGTGCACCGCTGTCATCGTCGAGGCCATGCCCTACGCCCACACCTGCGACGGGGTGGATATGGACTCGTTCGATGCCGCCGTCCGGGCGGACCTCACAGTCGAGGTGGTCCAGGAACGGCACCGGCGCCGGTTTCTCGTTCGCGTAGGCGCATGCGAGTTGTTCGACCAGTGCCGATGCGACCATGCACCACCAGAGCGTGCCGGAAACGCGCGGTTCGGCGGTGCCCCAGGAGCGGCCCATTTCCGCGATGCGGGCCGACAGCCAGTCCGGTTCGGTCAGGGTGCGGCCGGGGACCGTGTTCACCGTTCCAGGGGACTGTGCAACCACTGCCATTCGACTCCGATCCAGCCGCCGACCAACCCGAATGTTCCCAATACCCATAGTGTCGCGAGGACCAGCGCGAAGGTCGCCACCGCCGCGAACACCCGCATGGCCGGGCCCCGTGCGGCGTACCACGCCATACCCTGCCGGTACTTGTCACGCAGCCAGCCGAGCGCCCGGCGCGCCCAGGCGAATTCGGTGGCGAGAATGCCAAGTCCGGCGAATACGATCGCCCAGCCGGGGCCGGGATAGGGAATCGCCAGGATTCCGACGACCAGCACCGCGATGCCGACCACCGCGACCCCGATCCGGTAGGCGAGGTTCAGCGTAGGCCGCGCGGCCAGCCGGGCGCGGAAGGCGCGCCATCCGGTGCGCGTGGGTTCGGATTCCAACTCGACACTCATCTCCATCAGCCTACGAGCGACATGCGTGGACCCGCCCGAGCGAGGTCGGGCGGGTCCAGCTGTCATCGGCTCAGACGAGTTCCGGCGTGACCCGCGCGCCGGTGTCGTCGATATGGGCGAGGCCATTCACGGTCACCTCGATGACGCGCGCGCTGGCGATATCGAAGAACAGACCCGACACCGTCACGCCACGCTCGGCCACCGCCGCACGCACGGCGGGATGCCGGTGCAGCGTTTCCAACTGCACGGCCACATTGACCATGCTCAACTGGTCGACCTCACCGAAGCCGACGGCCGCGGCCGCCTGCGCCACCGGGTGCCCGAGCCGGAACTGCTCCATGCTCGGGTGCGCATGCGCGAGCCACGGCCCGATCCCCGGTCCGTCATCGGTGCCGGAATGCAGCGCCTTCATGGCACCGCACGACGAATGCCCGCACACCACGATGGACCGGATATTCAGCTCGTTGAGCGCGAAGACCAGTGCGGCCTCCACCGACGCGTCGCCGCTGTCCGGCACCAGATTGCCCACATTGCGCACCGTGAACATGTCACCGGGACCGCTGCTGGTGATGATGTTCGGAACAACTCGGGAGTCCGCGCAGGTCAGGAAGAAGGTATCGGGATCCTGGCGGTCACGCAGTTCGTCCAGATGCGGACGTACGACATGGGCGTGGCTGCGATGGTAGGCGGCGACACCCGAGGTCACTCGGTCGGTATTCGCGTCGTCGCCGCGCCACGGGCCGAGGATCTCGTCGAGCACCGCGCGCCCGAATCCGCGGGCGGGCGGACCGGCGGTCGCGTGCGCCATCCGCGCACTGCCGATTTCCACGAAATCGACGGCACCGCCGGTGCTTTCCTGCTGCCGCACCCAGTCCTCGATGGCTTCGAAGGCGGCATGGTCGAGGAAGTCGACCGTCATCTCGACGGTGACGTCCACGCCTGCGGGCACTTTCGCGAACTCCGCGGACAGCTTCGGCAGCGCGAGAAAAGTGCAGGAACCATCGATGGTGAGCAGCCAGCGCCGCGAATCGGGAATCCGCTCGGCCGCCACGGCGACTCGAACGACACGCCAAAGCAGCAGCCCGAAAGCCAGTGCCAGACCGATGATTACGCCTTCCAGCAGATTCAGGAAGACCACGCCGAAGATGGTGACAGCATAGATGAGCAGATCGCCGGTGCGCCTGGCCATCTTGATGTGGGCCAGCTTCACCAGCTGGATACCGATGACGATCAGCAGACCAGCGAGCACGGACTTCGGAATCTGCTGCACCACCCCGGCCAGGACGACCGAGAACAGTAGTATCCAGCAGCCGTGCAGCACGGCCGAGGCACGGCTGCGCGCACCCGCCTGCACGTTGGTGGCACTGCGCACGATCACGCCGGTGACCGGCAGGCCGCCTAGTAGACCCGAGAGCACATTTGCCGAGCCCTGACCGATCAGCTCGCGATCGAAATTGGTGCGCTTACCGGTGTGCATCTTGTCCACGGCTACCGCCGATAACAGACTCTCGACGCTGGCGATGAGCGCGACGGTCAGAATCATCAGCGCCACCGCCGACCAGTTACCACTGGGGATCCGCGGTAGGCCGATTGCGTCGAACAGCGAGCCGTTCAACACGATTCGCTCGGCCTCGAAGGGCAGCACCAGCGACAGCACCGTGCAGACCAAGACCGCCACCAGCGGTCCGGGCACCGCCCGCACCTTCGCGGGCATCCGGCGCCAGCCGAGCATGATCGCGATAACCACCGCGCCGATGATCGCGTCATCACCGTCCAGCGACAACAACTGCGAGGGCAACTGGGCGATGTTGTTCCAGGCAGAACTGTGCGAGGACCCACCGAGCAGCACGTGAACCTGTTGCAGCGCAATGGTTATGCCGATGCCCGCGAGCATCGCGTGCACCACCACCGGCGCGACGGCCAACGCGGCCCGCGCAATCCGGCTGAGCCCGAATAGGATTTGCAGCACACCTGCCGCAACGACAATGAAAGTCGTTGTGCGCCAACCAAATTGGTTGATGGATTCGGCGACGACGACGGTCAGACCCGCGGCAGGGCCGCTGACCTGCAGTACCGAACCACCCAGCGTGCCAGCGACGATCCCGCCGATGACAGCGGCGATGAGTCCGGCGGCGACGGGCGCGCCGGAGGCGACCGCGATGCCGAGGGACAGCGGCAACGCGACCAGGAAGACCACGATAGAGGACGGCAGATCGTGGCGCAGGATCGATGTCAATCGATCGGACAGAGGTTCGGAACTGCGATGGCCCTCGCCCTGTTCGGCGGGCGGTAACGGTGGTGCGGCTACAGCGCTATCAATAGCCATTGACTTCTCCTTCGCCGACTCGGCGCGAACGCCGAGGTCGGTTGACGATCAAAATGTCCAGCAGGGCACAGACCGCGAACCGGCATCTCGCGGTGAAGCAGTTCCCGACACAGCGATGGGTCGAGACGTAAATCGCATCAAGGCTATTAGTAAAGACTTAGCAAAGCCTGAGAAGTTGCCTCGAAGTGCTCGAATCCATACCTCCGAATCGGTGTGAAACGTGACACATTCGTGCCGAGTTCGCCTGTCGGGCCGCATCATTCGGCCCGGCACTCGGCGGCTAGACGGGCTCGGCAGCCACGCCGCGCACATCGGCCAACTCTTCGAACGCTTCGACCGTCAGCTCGTCGTCGAACTCGGCAATGCCGTCCATGGTCACCTCGATGACCCGGGCCGTCGCGAGATCGAAGAACAGTCCGGACACCGCCACTCCCCGTTCCTCCACCCCGCGCCGGACCACGGGATGGGCGTGCAACCGCTCCAGTTGCAGTGCCACATTCACCATGCCCAGCTGATCGACCGGGCCGAATCCGGCGAATGCCGCGGCATCGGCGACCGGATGTCCGAGCCGGAACCGGTCCAGGCTGGGCCGTGCGTACGCGAGCCAGTCGCCCAGGCCAGGCCCTGTGCGAACCTCTCGGTGCAGTGCGTCCATCGCCCCGCAACCGGAGTGCCCGCAGACCACAACCGCGCGTACGTCCAGCTTCTCCAGCGCGTAGACCAACGCGGCCTCCACCGAGACGTCGCTGCCACCGGACGGGACCAGATTGCCCACGTTGCGGACGGTGAACAGATCCCCCGGCCCGCTATTGGTGATGACATTCGGCACGATACGGGCATCAGCGCAGGTCAGAAAGAAAGTGTCGGCGTCGGGCCGGTTGCGCAATCCGTGCAGATGGGGACGCATCAGATGGGCGTGGCCGCGATGATAGGCGGCGATACCCGCCGCGATCCGATCCTCCCGGTTACCCGTGCGCCGCCACGGCCCGATGACCTCATCGATGACCTGACGCGAGCGCCCACGTTCCGGCGGGCCCGCCACCGCGGTCGCCATCCGCGCACTGCCGATTTCGACGAAATCGACTGTGCCACCCGCGGCCTCACGCAGACCGGCCCAGTCGGCGATCAGCTCATAGGAGGCGTGGTCGAGGAAGTCGACCGTCATCTCGATGGTCACGTCCACCTCGGCGGGGACCTTCGCCAGTTCCGCGGTCAGCTTGGGCAGCGCAAGGAAGGTGCAGGTGCCATCGATGGTGATCAGCCAGCGGCGGGTATCGGCCACCGGTTCGGCATGGATGCTCACCCGCACCACCCGCCACAGCAGCAGGGCGAAGGCGAGTACGAGTCCGATCACCATGCCTTGCAACAGGTTCAGGAACACCACGCCCAGTACCGTGGCCACGTAGACGAACAGATCGCCGTTGCGGCGAGCCAACCGGATATGGGCCAGCTTCACCAGTTGAACGCCGACGAGGATGAGCAGCCCCGCGAGTGCCGCCTTCGGAATCTGCTGCACCAAGCCGGCCAGCGCGACCGCGAACAGCAGGATCCACACACCGTGCAGCACTGTCGCGGCCCTGGTCCGCGCCCCAGCGTGGGCATTGGTAATACTGCGGACGATCACGGCCGCGATCGGCAGACCACCGAGCAGACCCGACACCACATTGGCCGAGCCCTGCCCGATCAGCTCACGATCGAAATTGGTTCGATGGTCAGGGCGCGTCTTGTCCACGGCGACCGCCGAGAGCAGGCTTTCTATGCTGGCGATCAGCGCGATCGTCACCATGGCCGTCGCGACGGCGAACCAACTGCCGGACGGTATCGCGGGCAAACCGATCGAATCGAGTAGCGAACCATTCAGCACGACGCGCTCGACCTGGGTCGGCAGTACCAGCGACAGGATCGTGGCGACCACCACGGCAACGAGCGGCCCCGGCACGACGCGGATCATGGGCGGGACGAATTTCCACCCGATCAGGATGATGATCACCACCAGGCCGACGAATAAATCGCCGCGGTGCACCGACATCAACTGATGCGGCAGCTGGGTGAGGCTGGCGTACGACGAACTCAGCGAGTTGCCGCCGAGCAGAATATGGACCTGTTGCAGCGCGATGATGACGCCGATACCGGCGAGCATTGCATGGACCACCACCGGTGCGATGGCGAGCGCGCCGCGCGCAACGCGACTGAGCCCGAACAGAATCTGCAATAGGCCCGCACCTATGGTGATGAAACAGGTAGCGGCCCAACCGAACTGGTGCACGCTCTCGGCAACGACAACGGTGAGACTGGCCGTCGGCCCGCTGACCTGCACGGCCGAGCCACCTAGTAGCCCGGCGACGACACCGCCGACGACGGCGGCGATGAGTCCAGCGGCAACCGGTGCGCCCGAGGCGACCGCGATGCCTAGTGAAAGTGGTAGTGCGACAAGGAAAACCACAACCGAAGCGGGTAGGTCGTGGCGGCCGACGGCGGCGAGACTCGCTGGAAGACTTGCGCGAAGCGGCGACGTCCGTGGTACGGGATCGGTGTCGGTGGACATTATTCTCCTTCGCCGAAACGGCGTGGAGCCGATCGGTTCATCGGTCGAACATGTACTGGCATCGAAAGCGAGCGGCGGGCGAAGCTTTCTGAGAACGCTGGGTGCTACATCTGCTCTGCATGGAGCAGCTTCGTGAAGCAGTGACCCATGACGCGAAGGTCAGCCGCAATAGTAAAGACTTCGCAAAGCACATGGAAAGGCTTATGTTGCAAATGGGACTAACTGCTATCAAAATGTGACCCAAGTCACAGCATGACAGGAGGTATCCCGGGTCGGGATCGATCGGAGATGCGGCGGACACTGTGCCGATACGAAAGAAGGCCGGGCACTCGCTGTGCACCGACCTCGTTCAGTGGGTGGTCCCAGCTGGTTTCGAACCAGCGACCTTCCGCGTGTGAGGCGGACGCTCTCCCGCTGAGCTATGGGACCGAACTTGGTGTTCGAGCGGCGGCAGAGCAGCCGTTCGAACGAGATGGAACCTTAGCACGCACTACCGGCGTCCCACCAAATCGCCACCCCGACACGGGCGATCAGCCGTCGAGATTCGCGGCTGGCATTGCCGCGGGGTCGTGAATTGCAGAGTGGCGCAGTGAGTCCCGGAGTAGCCGTTCACGTGCACAGCCGCGGGACCACCCATCAGGGCTCGCGGGCTTTGCCATCCGAGCGCGCGAGGTTCGGCTTCGATCCCGCCCGGCGGCATGGTTGGCCAGGGCCGACCCCGATACCGCTTGCCGACGCCCCTGCCCTACGGCGGGTTCGGATGTGGCGCAAGCGAAAGGCACGGCTCGGGCACGCTCACCCCAGGATTCGCCCTACCCCACGTCGCGAACAACACCCGTGTAATTCAACTTCAGGCTCTTCTACCAGCGGATTTGTAGGTTGCGCCGAACGTCGGCTAATGTTCTGTCTCGCACCACGGAGGGCCGCAAGCCCCCAGAGATGCAAATGCGGATGTAGCGCAGCTGGTAGCGCATCACCTTGCCAAGGTGAGGGTCGCGGGTTCGAATCCCGTCATCCGCTCGAGGAGTAGGGCCAGGCAATAGTAAAGCCTTCCCCCTTCGCACGGTGGAGTGGCCGAGTGGTGAGGCAACGGCCTGCAAAGCCGTGCACACGGGTTCGATTCCCGTCTCCACCTCGCGCGATTAGCTCAGCGGGAGAGCGCTTCCCTGACACGGAAGAGGTCACTGGTTCAATCCCAGTATCGCGCACCACCGTTTTACCAGGTCAGCCCCGGTTTTTACCGGGGCTTTCTTGTTTTTCGCGGGGAGAATTGGCGGAGGATGACAGGGAACAACGACCAGAGCCGTGTCGGCAAGGTCACCGCGGAGGAGATCCGTCGGGTCTGGGGTGATCATCTTCAACCGGTGCCACCCGAACTGGTCAGCCCACGGCTGTCGGTGCCGACCCGTGAATTCCTCTCGACCGTGGGCCTGCCTGCGGTCGAGACAGTCGACTCGGCGGGCCTCATTCCCGTCCGGAACCTGCGGCTTTCGTTCCGGCAGGAAGACTGCGAATACATCGTCGTGGCAGAGGATATCGATCCTGGATGCGGCGTAGCTGTGGAGGTCGCCACCGATCAGGTGTTCTTTATCTGTGCGGAGGATCCGTCCGACCGTCGGTTGGTCAATTCCGACATCGCCCTGTTTGTGTTGCTCCAGGGGCTTTTTCAAACCACCGTGCGGGAGCTGGCTGGGGCGGACCGTGATATCGGCGAACGTCTCCTGGCCGACCGATGGCACCAGTCGACGATCCGCGACCCTATGGCGATGAAGGACGACCGCAACTACTGGGTTGGGATGTGGGACAACCTCGCCGACGATTTCGCGTGTGGCACTCCATAGCGGGTGGGAATGGCCTCAGCTCGAGGCGGTGCCGGGCGTGGGGGGTTGGGTTTGGAGGCGGGGGGCGGTGTCGATGACGCCTTCCAAAGGGCGGCCCTGGCTGATGGTGAGGACGGTTTGGGCCAGTTGGGTGCAGGTGTCGTCTACCGCTCGGCGGGCGCGGTCGCGTTGAGCGGTGATGGTGGCGTGGATGAGGGCGGTCAGTGCGACCGAGCCGTTGAATGCTTGCAGGGTGATCATTTTGGCGGTCAGGTCGAGGCCGCTGAAGGCCGGGAAGTCGCGGGTCACGGCGACGATGGCGACGGTCGAGGCGATCAGGGCACACGGCAGGGCGCCAGCCAGGTGGAAGCGCATCGCGGCCCAGGTCACGAACGGGAAGACCAGGAAGAGCAGGTTCGCCGACACCACGGTGGCCGATACCGCGACGACGAATGTGCCCATCGCGAGCATCGCGGCCTCGATTACCCGTAATGGACTGCGGACCTTGGGTATGCGAATACCTTTGCCGATAAGGATGAGCGGTGCGATCAGCAGCACGCCCACGGCGTCGCCGGTCCACCACACCAACCAGGCGCCCCAGAAACCGTGTGCGGAAACCACACCGGCCACGAGCAGAGTGACAGTACCGACCGTCGCGCTGATCAGCATTGCGGCGAGGGCGCCGAGGAAGACGAGTTCGAGTACGTCACGTACTCCGACGAAATCGCTGCGGAACCCGACCCTTCGGAGCAGCAGGTACGCGACCACCGGAGCGACCGTGTTGCCGAGAGCGATCATGAGGACGGCAGGAAGCGTCGGCCCGAGCAAGGCATTCACCGCCAACGCGCCGAGCGTGATGCCCGGCCAGGCACGCAGGCCGAATAAGAACAGACATGCGAGGGCGACCCCGGTCGGCGGCCACAGCGGCGTGACCTGATTGCCGACCAAGGCAAAACGCAACCCGACCTCGGCGGCCGCAAAATACGCGACCGCCGCGACAATGATCCACAGCGCCAACTCGGCGTTGCTGCGGAAACGACCCACGACGTGAGCATAGAACCGTTTCCCACGACGATCAGGAAATATCGAGGACAGCGCGGACTAACACCGAGCGGGCAGAGACGGATGCGGCCGATCGGTTGGGCGATCGGCGGGATGGGCCGGGTTGTCGGTGGTCGGCGTTAGGCTACGGCGCACATATCGAGTGGAGCCGAGTCGTGGTCAGGGGTGCAGGTGACGGCAAGTGAGGCCGATGGGCGGGATCGGGCTACCGACTATGCCGATCCCGAGGTGCTGGACGATATCGCCGGGGATGTGTCGTTCGATCTCGAGGAGATCAACGAGCTATTGGGCGAATTGATCGAGATGCGGGGGGATCGCAAGCGGCGCGATGCCGACATCGTGGGATTTCGGCTCGGGGTGAGCGGGGATGCGCCGGAGACGTTGGCGCGGATCGGTGCTCGATTCGATCTGTCGCGGGATCGGGTTCGACAGTTGCATACCCGGGCAGTAGCGCAGATTCTGCGGGAAGCGCAGTTGAGTGGACATCGGGCAGCCGAGGTGTTCGGGACGCGGTACCCGGTGGGGGCACGAGATCAGCAGTTGGTGCGGGCGCTGTTGGTAGAGACCTATGCGACGGATACCGATCTGGCCGCCAATGAGCTGGCTTATCTGAAGCTGCGCCTGGCGGGGCATGCGGGCGAGGATGCCAAGCGGGTCGCCGGATATGTCATGCAGCGGATCATGGGGTGGCAGAAGAAGACGAACCGGCGGTTGGCGAAACTGCACGAGCCGCTGGCGACGAGTGAGCTGAATTCATGGCTGGGACAGGTCGATTGGCCCGCCTCCGCGCCAGGACCCGCTCCCCTGCCGATCGCCTCGGCGCGCACCGTCGACGGCGACGACGAAGGACGCGGGCGGTTCTATCTCGGTAAGGTCGGACGCGATATCGGGTTCGATTCCGGCTTGGAGGCTCGGCTGCTTCGGACGGTGAACGCGAGCGATCTGGTCGAGACATTCCAGGAGCAACCGAGTGCGGTCACCTTCGAAATAGACGGCACGGAACGAAGCTACTACCCCACCATCGCCGCACGGCTGGCCGATGGCCGCGTCGTCCTGATCGATGTCGAACCGCTGGGACATGTCGGCTTCCACATCAATCGGATCAAGTCGGCGGCGGGTCGCACACATGCGCATGCCAACGGCTGGGGCTGGCTGGTGTGGACGGGCAGCAAGATCGGGATCCCAGATCTATTGCGGCGCAAAGTAGCTGCTGAGGCCGAGAGTCGACTGCGGGAGTCGGTCGAACGCGGGCCGGTGTACTGGTCCGCGGTGCGGCAGTTGCGTGCGGAGGTCGAGCTGGATCTGCTCGACCTGATCGCGCTGGTGCTGCGCAACGAATGGCGTTGGGACCGCGCGCCGTTCCGGCTGACCGGCAACCATCCGGCCGACCACCTCAGCGCACGAACATCGCTCCCGCGATGAATGTCACGATAAGCATCATCGCGCAATAGGTGATCAGCTGCCAGTGTCCGATCGCCTTCTGCAGACTCACGATGGTGGCACGCAGGCTGGCGTCGACGCGGTGGTGGTTGTCGAGCTTGCGCTTGACCTCGGCCAGCGAGTCCGCGCGATCCTGTGCGGACTCCTCGGCGCGTTCCAGCCGGGTGGTGAGCTTCAGGATCTGTTTCTGCTTGTCCCGCACGGACTTTCGAGACAGGGCCAGCGTGGTGCGTTGGTTGACCAACTCCTGGCGCTGCCGAGCGATGACGCTGGCCTGCGTCCTCGTGTGGTGTTCCCAGTCGGTCACGGTGGCCCATCCTCCTGTCATCACATCGCGGTGGCCCCATACGATTTCGCCCCGCACCCAGCCGTACAGGAAATCGCGCAGTTCATAGGGTTCACGGCGCGGCAGGACGACCGCGCTGTTCGAAGTGTCCAACATGCCCTCTTCGGCCCGGTAATCGCAGGCGGGCGGGGCGAAGTCGGCGATGCCGAGCGCGGGCAGATGCCCGACCCAATAGCCCGGCGGGCACAGCCACAACACCCCGTCACATCCGGAGGTGCGCAGCCGCGTCGTGTGGTGCTGGGCCGACTCCCGATCCAGCGGGCCGGTACGGACCTCGATGGCATACTGCCGATCACCGCTGCGCCAGAACACGTCCACCGGGACGTCACCCACCCGGCGGTCCACCTCGGCCACCTCCGCACCGTAGGACGCGAGCCGACCGCACAGCCAATACTTCAGCCGCTGGATATCCCATTGCGCGGCGGCACATTCCGGACATGTGCAGCCGTATCCCCCTGCCCCCACCGCTCCGCCGACGGGTGCGCGACCATCCGGCACCCGGGTGTCCGCGACGCGACCGTCCGACAACCCCAATTCGGCGAGCATCGCCCGACGCCCGCACGCCCGCTCAACGCGCTGCTTCGTTCTCACGCGACCTCACCCCTGCCCAAAACCACCGCAGGTCAGGTACGACCTACGCCATAGATCAAGAGTGCGTCAGCTTTGGCCCGCCCGCCAGCCCCCTATACCCCGCGCTCGGGTGCGCCACAACCCGCGAACACGCTCCGACCAGCCGATGTGCGCTGTCTCACAAGCGATTTCATTGCGACACGCGAGAGCATTGCCATAGTTATTCCGGTGATTGATAGTTGCGGCCATTCCCTGGACACGGCCGATGCAGCCGAACGAGCGACCGAGAGCCGCCGTGTAACCGGACGAAAGGTGCACGGCGCGGCCACGGCCGGTCCTCGAACCGCGTCGGTACCGATCGACAGATAGAATCGGCCGGCCACGAGCGGAGTTTCGGGCGATACGGGGAAGAAGGTATGGGATGGACCACGACGAGCGGAGTGGCGAATCGATCGGCGCACTCTTGTCGAGTCTCGCGACGACCCTGCGCGAGGTGAGCAATAAACTCGACGCGGTCGCCGCCCACGTGGATGACGACCGTAACCTGGCCGGTCGCCTGGCCAAGTTGGAGGCGTGGGCTTTCCGTACCGGGGAGGATGTTTCGAAGATCGGGTCACGGTTGGAGCAGGTCGTCACCGTCGAGCCCAGTGACGAACCGGCCGAACCCGCGCTGCGGGTCCGCCCGGAGCCCGTACCCGCGACCAGGGAACGGCGCGAACCGATTCCGTCACGTCGCGACCGTCTCGATGCCGTAAACGGGCGAGCCGACACCACAAGCGCGCACACCGAGACCGGCCGCAACGACCTCCCCGACATCACCACCGTACTCAGCCAAACGCCGACCGGACGCAACAACCGCCCCGACACCACCGGAACCAGCGAGCGCCTCGAGCCCAAGACCGGCCGCAACGAGCTCATCACGCCGACGACCGGAGCCAACGGGCGCCTAGCGACCCCGACCGGACCTCTGGACGCCACGACCGGGCGCAACGAGCGGCTGAAAGCGCCCGAAGACATCGCGCCCCGCCCCGCACGGACCGAATTCACCGCGCCGATTACCCGCACCGAACACCTCGAACCCTTCGGCCCCGCAACGCCCAACGACTCTCCGTCCCTCCCCTCACGGACACCGCAGCCCGTGCCACCCGCGGTCCCCCCGACCTATCGCAGCGAGCCGCTCTCCGCACCCACCTCGCGCCCCGAATGGCTCGACTCGGCCATACCGGCCGGCACGGAACCTTCCGCGCCGACCTACACCAACTCCCAACCCACGACCACCGGCGACCGGCTCGACTTCGGCTCGGTCGGCTCGAGCAACGGCCGCTTGGAGCCGCTCACCTCCCCGCCCCGCAATGGCTACGAATCCCCAACGCCGACAACCCGTCCCGACACCGGTATGACCGCACCACGCACCGAGGACAACGGCGCACTGTCCCCTGGCGCGCACCGCGCGGGGACCGGTGAGGACACCTCGCACGTCGACAAGTTGCAGGCCATGCTCGACGAACTCAAGCGCAACCCGCACGGCCCCTTCGGTCGCCCGGACCCGTCCTCCGTGCCGAACGAACTACCCGGCGTGGATCCGAACTTCGCGATCCGCACCGAGGGCTGAGCTGGTCACCGGCCGGACGAGTCCAGCCCGGTGAGGGTGCCGCGGATCAATTCGCGTAGCCATCGGTGGGCGTTGTCGGCGGTATTGCGGGGGTGCCACGCGATGGCGATGGCGATTTCGGGGAGGGGCAGGGGGATTTCGAAGGCGCACAAGCCGAGTGCGGTGCGCGTTGTCGCGGTGAGGGCGGCGGGGACGGCGCAGATCAGATCGCCCGAGCGGACCGCCAGCAGGGCGCTGGTGAGGTCGGGGACAGTGGCCACGACGCGGCGAGTGCGGCCGTGCAGGGCCAAGCGGTCATCGATGGGGCCGCGGGCGCGACCCCGGCGGGAGATGCCGAGGTGGGCGGCAGCGGCGAACCGCGCCACGGTCACACGATCGGTGATCAGCGGATGTTGCGGTGCGGCAACGCCGATCACGCGGTCGCGCAGGACGCGTTGCACGGTGGTCTCGGGATCGGTGTGCTCGATGACGCCGACCTCGATATCGACGCGACCGTCACGCAGCGCGGCGGTGCCCTCGTCGCGATCCGGGAGTAGGTGCAGTGTCACGCCGGGCGCCTGTGCGCGGACGGCGGCCAGCAGCGGCGTCGTCAATTCCCCGAGGACCATATCGCCCGCCTGCACGGCGAAGTCGCGCTTCAGCGTGGTCGGGTCGAGTGCGCCGCGCGGGGTGAGCAGCGTCCGCCCCCGATCCACCAGAACGCTTACCTCGTAACGCAATTCGAGCGCGCGCGGCGTCGGCACCAGATTGCGGCCCGCGCGCACCAGCAGCGGATCGCCGAGCACGTGACGCAGCCGGGCCAGCGTTCGGCTCATCGCGGGCGCCGAAGTGTGTAGCCGCTCGGCGGCCTGGGTGACGCTGTTGGTCTCCAGCAGCGCATCCAGAGCAACCAGCAGATTCATGTCGAGGGCGTCCACTCCTGGATTATCCAGAACGGAAAGGCTGGTAACCAACATTGCATTGGTGATAATCCGCGGCGGCGACCTCTACGGCGCTGCCCGGCCCGATTGCCGACTCCGGCCGGGATGACGGCACGCCCATGCGACGCCGGTCACACTGTGAACTTCTTCGACTCGAAACCCACAGTCGCACTGGGTAAATCGAGGTGCCTCGCAGAGGGAAGCGGACTTTGTTCCTATCCCGCATCCCCGGCGGCTGCCCATCCCCGGGGCCATTGGCCAGCGAGAGCCGGATCCCCCGCCAGTGATCGTCGACGTCGATCGAACCTGTATGTGCTCCATACGCGACGCCAGGTCCGACCTACCACACGTGAGCGCCGAGGAGAACGCCCGCAATCCCCAGGCGCACTCCGGGCAATCGACCCTACGGCGTGCGCTGTTCGGCGGAGACCTGAGGCGCCAATTCCGGCGCCGATGTCACTACCGGCCCTTTCGACCGTTCCGCGAGCCCACGATACG
>NZ_BDBY01000183.1 GCF_001613225.1 Nocardia pseudovaccinii NBRC 100343 | reverse complement strand
AGCCGCTCATCGACGTGCGCTGTCATCTCTTCCTGCGTCGGCAGGGCAAGGCGGCCGCGCAACAGCGCGGCGGTCCAGTGCGCACCGACCTCGGCGCTGAGCGTGCTGATGACCGAGGAGTTGTACCCGACGAAGCTCAGATTCGGCACGCCGATCGGCAAGATCTGCCGGTACAGGCGGAAATTGCCCTCGTCATCGGTGAGCTGACGCTGCACGTACGGGGTCAGGAACGGCACCCGCTGGTGGAACCCGGTGGCGCAGATGACGATATCGGCCTGCAGGGTCGTGCCGTTGGACAGTCGCACCTGGTTCGCGGCCATCTCGGTGATAGTGCTGTCGCGGTGCACCGCGATCAGTCCCATCCCCACCCGCTCGAAGAAATCCTCGGTGACCAGGCTGACCGTGCTCTCCGCGATGTCCTCGAAGCGCCCCTCCGGCACTAGCCCCAGCTCGCGCAGATGCGACTTCTTGGTGGCGAGTTCCTGGATCACATCGAGGTTGCTGTCGCGGAAGCTCTGCCCGGAACCGTGTAGGAACCGTTCGATCCGCCCGAGCTCCTGATAGCGGAAGTGCGCCTCCCCCAGCCTGGTCAGCATCAGCCGTTCGTAGTCGACCAGTCCGCGCGCCAATTTGCGCGGCATCTTCCACAGCAGTCGGCGGGCGACCACGTTCGTCGAGGCCGCGACGTGACTGACCGCCTCGGCGATATCGCAGGCCGACTTGCCATAGCCGACCACCACGACAGATTTGCCGCGCGCCCACTCGACATCCAGGAACTCCGAGGCGTGCCCGATCTGCCCGCCCGCCTGCCGGAACCGCTCGACGCCCGGAAAGTCGGGCACCGCGGGCTCACTGAATATTCCGTTGGCGATGACCAGATGGTCGCAGGAGGTGCGATGGACACCGAGGTGGTCGCGGATCTCCAGCAACCAACCACTGTCGACCGGATCGGCCGCGACCACCTCGGTGCCGAGGCGCAGACTCTCGCCGAAGCCGAAGTGCCGCACGTATCCGTCGAGGTACTGCTGCATCTGCTGCCCGTCCGGCACGCGCGGATAGTCATCGGGCATCGGGAAGTCGGAGAAGTGATATGTGTGTTTGCTGTTCTGTGCGCGCAGGCCGGGATACCGGCGCGTCGCACTCCACACTCCGCCGACGTCCGAGGCCCGATCGAATACCTCGACCGGAAAACCTTCCTGGCGCAACACCTTCGCGCAGGCGAGGCCTGCGATGCCCGCACCTACGATTGCGATGCGGTTCCCGCTCGTCATGGCACGGAGATTACGTCGCTCGCGCGAATGCGGCAAAGCCTCGGTGCGATTTCACGAAGTTGAACGGGGAGTGACTACAATCCTGGCCTTGTCGCGCGGCACGGTGGTGATATTGCGCACCCGTCCGCGCTCGCGTTTCGCCCCCTCGGGCGGGGCCAGGGTGTAGCGAGACAGTATCTCGCGCAGCACCGTGGTGCCCTCCATCAGCGAGAATCCGGCGCCGATGCAGCGGCGCACGCCGCCGCCGAAGGGCAGCCAGGTGTTCGGTTCGACCTCGCCGTCGAGGAAGCGCGACGGACGGAAGGTCCGGGTGTCGGGATGGTTGGCCGGGCTGCGGTGCGCCAGCAGGATCGAACAGCTGACCACGGTGCCTGCGGGCAGTTCCCAGCCGCCGATGGTCATATCCCTGGTGAGTTTGCGTACCGCGCCGGGGATGACGGTGCGCATCCGCATCGCCTCCTTCATGACGGCCTCGAGCGCCTTGTCGTCATCGATGCGGACCGCTTCGTGGGCGTCGCGTTGTACCTGCGGGTTGACCGAGAGTTCGTGCAGCGCCCAGGACAGCGCGGCGGCGGTGGTTTCGTGACCGGCGAGCAGCAGGGTGATGAGTTGATCGCGCAGTTCGGGGTCGGTGAGGGGCGGATCGGACTCGGTATCGCCACCCGCCTGCAATAGCCGGGACAGGACGTCGGTACGTTCGGCCAGGTCAGGGGCGGTGCGCCGGGCCGTGATCTCGGCGTACAGCAGATCATCGATGGCGGCCATATTGCCGTGGAAGGACTTCCACGGCGGATACTTCTGCAGCGCCGGTTTCATCAGGCCGATGTACTGCAGCGGCCCGATATCGACGATGCGGCCCAGCCGCGGTGCGAGCGTGGCCCGGGTGCGCTCATCGGTGACGCCGAACACCACCCGCATGATCACCTCGAGGGTGAGCGCATTCATCCGGTCGAGGGTGATCACCATCGAACCGGGCCGCCAGCGGTCGACCTCCGCGGCCGCGATCTCGGCGACCAGTTCGCGATAGCCGCGCAGGGCCGCGCCGTTGAATGCGGGCATGAGCAATCGGCGCGCCCTTGCGTGTTCGGCCTCGTCGGTCATCAGCACCGAATGCTCGCCCATGACGGGGCCGAGGATCTGGTTGCCTTCGCCCGCGTGCAGGTCGCGTGGGTCGCCCGCGAAGATCTCCTTGATGTGTTCGGGGCGGGTGAATACCACGAGGTTCTGTGCGAACGGCGGCACATGCAGCGAGAAGACATCGCCATAGCGCCGCCGCAGCGGCGGCAGCACCTGGGCGCGGTTACGGATGTACAGCAAGCCCTGTAGAAATGCGGGGATCGGCGGACCGGGTGGATACGCCGCAGTCATCGTTTCCCTCCGCGTCCGGCGCCGGACGCATCGTTACGCCCGGTTCTCTGCACTGTTGCACAGTTGTCCGGCGTGGCGGAAGCCCCTGGGGCACAACGCCTGATCAGCGGGGCCCTCCGCCGCTCTACACACCACCCGAACGCCGGACTCAACGCAGTGCGGGTGCCCCTGCCAATTCGACCGGCAGATCCTGCAACCCGCGGATGAGCATGCTCTCGCGCCAGCGCAATTCGCCACCGGCGGCCGCCAAGCGCAGATCCGGATACTGTTCGACCAACCGCGTGATCGCGATACGCGCCTCCAGCCGAGCCAGGCCCGCACCCAGGCAGTAGTGGATGCCGTGGCCGAATGCCAAGTGGCCAGATGCGGAACGCTCCGGGTCGAACTGAGCCGCGTCGCCGAAGTGCCGTTCGTCGTGATTGGCCGAACCCAGCGCGACGAGCACCATCTCGCCTGCGGGAATCTCGGTGCCGCCCAGCGTGATCGGTTCGGTCGTGTAGCGCAAGGTCGCGACGTTCACCGGACCGTCGTAGCGCAGCATCTCCTCGATCAGGGCGGGCACCGCCTCGGGATTCCGGTGCAGAGCACGATAGCGCGCCGGTTCCGACAGCAGGGTGAGCACGGTATTGCCGATCAGATTGACCGTGGTCTCGTGACCCGCGACCAGGATGAGGAACACCATGGAGATCTGCTCGTCGTCGGTGAGACGGTCACCGTCGGCACTGGCGGCGATCAGGTCCGAGACGAGGTCCTCCCCCAGCCCCTCGGCCCGCCGCCGCGTGATCAGCTGCTCGAAGTAGTCGGCAATGGCATCGGTGGCGTGCCGGACCTCCTCGGGGGTCGCGGTCGATATCTCGACGATGATGCGCGACCACTCCCGGAAATCCGCGCGATCGGCCACCGGCACACCAAGTAGTTCGCAGATGACGGTGATGGGCAGCGGAAACGCGTACTCCGACAACAGATCCACCGGGCCCATGCCGTCCGCGGCGATACGGTCCAGGAGGTCGTCGGCGATCGCCAGCACGCGCGGAGCCAATGCCTCGATCCGAGCGGGTGCGAATGCGGGGGCGACCAGTCGGCGCAGCCGGGCGTGCGCCGGCGGATCGGTATTCAGCAGGTGGTAGCTGATCCGGGCATTTACCGCGCCGACGCCGGTGTCACCGGTGGGCAGACCACGGGCCCTGCGGCTGGCGTCGGTGCGCGGGTCTTTGCGGATGGCCGGATGACGCAGCACCTCGCGCGCGACGTCCAGATCCACCACCAGCCAAGCGCGAACGCCGCTATTCAACTCGATGGGGTGCACGGGGCCTTCAGCGCGCAGCTCCTCGTAGAAGGCATACGGTGTACGAAAGAAATCCTGCGGCAGCTTTCTCATTCGACGGCCCTTCCCCGTTCGCGAGTTGTCTTGCGCCCCTTCGATAGTGGCACGCGATATCGATCTCGACCACCCGCGCGTCGACCGCAGCGACCGAATCTGACCAAGGGATGACCGTCGCGCGCGCCGCATCCACCAAAAGGATGACCATGACCGTCTACCCGGGCACGGCTACGGCCGGGCCGATACTCTCCGCAGATGGGATCGATTTCTCCCGTCCTGCGCGGAGCCCGGATCGCGAATTCGTTCGCCTTCGGGTTGCAGGGCTTTTTCTTCGCGGTAGTGCTCACCGAACTGCCCCAGCAGAAGGATCGCTTCGACCTGTCCGATGGCCTGATCGTCGGTGCGGTGGTGCTGGTTTCGATCCTCGCCGGCGTCGGTAGTGTGGCGGCCGAGCAGGTGGCCACGCGATGGTCGAGCCAGGTCACGGTACGGATCGGACTGCTCGGCATCACGGTCACCGGATGCGCCATCGCGCTGGCCCCGAATATCCCTGTGCTGGCGATCGCCCTCGGGTGCTACGGAATCGCGGTCGGCATCGTCGATGCGAGCACGAATATGCAGGGTGTATTCATTCAGCACGGGTACGGGAAATTCATCCTGTCCTCGTTCTACGGAGTGTGGAGTGCCGGATCGATCCTCGGCGCGTTGTTCGTATCCGCCTGCGAGGCATTGGACATCACGCTGCGGGAATCGCTGTTGGCGGCGGCGGGTGTAGTTCTCGTGGTCGGGTTGGTGACCGGCCCACGCCTGCTCGGCGACGCGGAGGCCGAGTCCGGGCCAGCGGAGGTGGCCGACAGCGAATCCTCAGCATTCGGCATGGTTCCGCTGCGCGTGTACCTCGCCTTCGGCATCGCGGCCTCGCTCGTTTTCGCGATCGATCTCGCCGTCAGCAACTGGTCGGCGTTGTATCTGAAGGAGGATCTGCTCGCCAGTTCGTCCACCGCGGCGTTGGCGTTGGCGGTCTACCAGTGTGCGTCGCTGGCCGCCAGGCTGAGCGGGGATCTGTGGGTGCGGCGGCTCGGCGGACGCCGGGTGGTGCGCATCGCGGGGGCGATCGGCGTGCTCGGACTGGCCGTCGCGGTGGTGGCACCCGGGCCGGTGGTCGCGATCATCGGCTTCCTGATCGGCGGTTTCGGAACCGGCGTCGTCGCACCGCTGTGCTTCAGCGAGGCCGGACAACTGACCAGCGGACGGCAACTCGACGCACTGATCGCGCGCCTGAATCTGTTCAACTACGTTGGCACCCTCGTCGGCGGCGGGCTGGTCGGCGCGATTGCCGCCGGGTTCGGACATCGGATCGGTTTCGTGATCCCAGTCCTGTTCATGGCAATCGTTATCGGACTCGCACGTGTGTTCCATTCCCGTTCCGAACCGGATGAGCTTTCGGCTTCGAACGGAGGTCGTGCTGTACTGGACACATGAGCAACATCCCAGTCACCGTCGACCGGGCCGGATTATGGGACGCCGAGGCCCTCAGTGACGTTGCGGCCGCGACCTTTCCGCTCGCTTGTCCACCGCACGCCACCGCGGACGATATCGAGATCTTCATCGCGGAGGTGCTCTCCGGTGAACGCTTCGGCGAATATCTGACCGACCCCGCTCGGATCGTGCTCAAGGCGGTGGCGGGCGGCGATATCGTCGGCTACGCGATGTTGCACTACGGCGACCCGGCCGATCCCGATGTCGCCAAGGCCGTCGACCTGCGTCCCGCCGTCGAGATCAGCAAGATGTACGTACTGCCCGGTCACCATGGCGCCGGTGTATCGAAGGCGCTGATGAAAGCATCGCTGGAGCAGGCTCGCGAGGAGGCGGTTGCCGGGGTGTGGCTCGGGGTCAACGAGGAGAATGAACGCGCCCAGCGGTTCTACCTCAAGCACGGGTTCGAGCGTGTCGGCACCAAGACCTTCACCGTGGGTAGCCAGTTGCATCACGATTTCGTGATGCGCCGGGTTTTCTGACCGGCTCAGGCCACGAACTCGACCAATGCCGCATGGAAGCTCGGATCCACGACGGCCATCAGGTGATCGCCGGACACGATCCGCAATGTCGCATCTGGCAGTGCGGCCGCGAGCCGATCGGGCTCGGCGGCGAACGGATCCTTATCGCCCGCCAGTACCAGGCTCGGCATGGTGATCTCGGCCAGGGTCTTTATCGGCTCGTCGTCCAGGCCGGTCGCGACCGCCTCGATGGCATCGCGGTCGGCGCGCACCGCGTCGGCGAGGATGCGAAACATCATCGCGATCGGTGGTGTGCCCGCGCCGTCACCGCGCATGGCGGCGCGCAGATCGTCGATATCGATGACGCGCCGGTCGACGCCGCCGCAATCGAGCACACCGGAGCCGATGCCGCCCACTGCCAGCTTGCGCACCCGCTCATCCGCCCCCGCCACCAGCAGCGAAATGATCGCGCCCATCGAATAGCCCACCTGCACAACGTTATCGAAGCCCAGCTCGTCGTAGAGCGCGGTGACGTCGCGCGCCATCCCCGCCCATGAATACCGCGCCGGATCATGGGGTTTCTCGGAACGACCGTGTCCGCGCGCATCCAGTGACACCACGGTGTGCCCGGCCGCCCGCAGGGCGCCGACCACCCCGGTTGCCATCCAGTTGGCATTCGTATCGGCCACTACCCCGTGCTGCAGTACGACCGGGCTGCCTTCGCCCTCCCACACGCGGTAGTTGAGCTCCAGTCCGTCCCAGGTCTTGAACGTCGTCATGACCGGATCGTAGCCCGACCGATAGGTTGACAAGTTCTTCATGTTCAGTATCTACTGAACATATTAGTCTTTGCGGAAGATGCAGGAACTTAAGGAGAATCATGACCACCGCCGCGATCCGCACCGAGGGCCTGACCAAGCACTACGGCAAGCATGTCGCACTCACGGATCTGAACCTCGAGGTCGGCCAGGGCGAGGTGTTCGGGTTTCTCGGGCCCAACGGTGCGGGAAAGTCCACCACCATCCGCATCCTGCTGGATCTGATCCGACCGACTTCGGGCCGTGTCGAGGTGTTCGGCATCGAGCCACGCGCCGGTGGTGCGCAATTGCGCAGGCGCATCGGTTACCTGCCGGGCGAACTCGAGATCGAGGGTCGCAATACCGCTCGTGACCTGCTCGCCTTCCTCGCCGATCTACACGGCGATGTCGCACCGGATCGGATCACCGATCTGGCCGATCTGCTCGATCTGGACCTGTCGAAGAAGGTCGGCGCGATGTCCAAGGGCAATAAACAGAAGGTCGGCATCATCGCCGCCTTCATGCACAATCCGGATCTGCTGATTCTCGACGAACCCACCTCCGGACTGGATCCGCTACTGCAGCAACGCTTTCTGGATCTCATCGGCGCGGCCAAACGCAACGGACAGACGGTGTTCATGTCCTCGCACATTCTCAGCGAGGTGCAGCGGACCGCCGATCGGGCGGTCATCATGCGCGCCGGCCAGTTGCTCGGCACCGAGAATGTCGAGGATCTGCGCAGGCGTTCACCACGCTCGGTCGAATTGGTCTTCGGCGAGGACATTTTCGGCGACGACTTCGCCAGACTGCCCGGTGTGCGCGATCTGACCGTCGACGGAAAAACTCTACGCTGCACTACCGAAGGCGAGGTCGACGGGCTGTTCAAGATGGCCGCGAAATACCAACTGGTGAGCGTGCTGTCCAGCGAGCCAGATCTCGAACAGATCTTCTTCAGCCTCTACGGCCGTTGATCAAACATCCCCGAATCATTTATCGCACAGGAGAATTCGTCATGACTCGATCGGTCTTCACGCAGACCTTGACGGAACAGCGGCGCGGCCTGATCGGCTGGTCGATCGGCTTCGCCGTCATCCCGATGATGTATCTGCCGTCCTACCAGTCGCTGAAGGAGCAGGGCTCGCTCGATATCAAGCAGAACACGATGTACGAGGCCATGGGCGTCAGTGACTTCGCCAGCGCCAGTGGATATTTGAACGCGACGGTGTTTTCGCTGATGGGTCTGCTACTTATGCTGATCTTCGCGGTCACCTTCGCCAGCCGTTCGGTGGCACAGGAGGAGAACGGGATACTGGATCTGCTTCTCGCACAACCGATCAACCGGATGAATCTGCTGCTGCAGCGATTCGCCGCACTGGCCGTGCAGATCACGATCGCCACCACCGTGCTCACCCTGAGCGTTATCGCCGGGGCCGAGCAGGGTCGGCTGGAGGTATCCACCGGCAATATCGTGGCCGCGAGCGCGGGGCTCGGATTGCTGGCACTGGTCGTCGGTGCGATCACGCTACTGATCGGCGCGGTCACCGGAAAGCGTTCGGTGACACTGGGTTCGGCGTCGCTGATCGCGGTGGCGGGCTATCTGGCCAATAACCTCGGCGGTGATTTCGTGCGCAAGCTGTCGCCCTTCTACTGGGCCAATGGGGGCGCTCCACTGGTACACGGCTGGAACGGTATCCACCTAGTGGTGCTGGTCGTCGTGGCCGCGGTCGCCCTGGTGCTGGCGCTGGCCGCCTTCGATCGCCGTGATCTGGCGGTCTGATCGACCGATACGGGGCGGGCCGACACGGTCCGCCCCGTTTACCGCTCTGCGCATTCTGGAAGGGATACTTCTCCGATGGGCACCACCGACAACGAGCAGACAGCCGGACCGACTCCGGAAAAGTTGGCATTCGTCGAGGATTTCGCGCTCGTACTGGAGCGGATGGGCCTGGTCCGGATGACGGGCCGGGCCGCGGGGTGGTTGCTTGTCAGTGATCCGCCGGAGCAGACCTTCGGCCAGATCGCCGATGCGCTGCAGGCGTCCAAGGGTTCCATCTCGTCGGCATTGAAGACGCTGGTCACCATGCGCTGGGTGGACAAGATCTCCAAGCCGGGCGATCGCAAGGACTACTACTCGATCCGGCCCGGAATTCTGCCGGAGCTGACCCGTCAGCAGAGCGGCATGTACACCGACCTCACCAATATGACCGCGCGCGGGCTCGCACTATTCGACGACCCGAATGGTGCTGACGCCGAACGGGTTCGAGATATGCACGAGTTCTTCGTGTGGATGGGCAAGGAACTGCCCGCGCTGATCGATCGGTGGTATGCCGAGCATCCCTCCTGATTCAGGCCAGCAGCTTCGCCTTCAGTGCCGCCACATCGGTGGCCGACAGCTTCAATCCCGCACGGACATAGTTTTCGAAACTGCCGTAACTCTGGTTCGCCTGGTCGAACGCGGCATCCAGCCACGCGGCCGAGACGCCGTTGAGCGGATCGTTCGGGCTGGCATTGCGGTACTGGTTGGACAGCAGGTAATCCTGCGTGACGGTGTCGCGGTCCACGCCGAGGATGGTCAGCAGGACCGCGGAGGTCCAGCCGGTGCGGTCCTTGCCCGCGGTGCAGTGGAAGAGTACGGCGCCGTCGGTGTCGGTGATGTCGCGCAGCACCGAGGCGAAGGCCTCGTTCGCGCCGGGCGCGGTGATGAATGCGCGGTACAGGTCATTGCCACCGGTGAGGGTGGTGACCAGGGTTTGCGGCGGGGCCTGACCGATGACGTCGTTCCAGTTCGCGACCGCAGCGGCGGGCAGGCGGTCGGGCGCGACGGCCCGCTCGTAAACGGTGCGCAGATCGTCGACCACGCGCACCTGACGGTCGGTCAGCACAGCCAGATCGGCCGGAGTCGCATTATTGAGCTGGCCGGTGCGGTAGACCAGCCCGGTGCGCACCCAGCGTCCGTCGGTGGTGCGATAGCCGCCCGCGTCACGGCCGTTCTGCACGCCCTGCAGATTCAGTGCGCGGTCGAAGGCGACCGGATCGGCGACGCTGACCGGGTCGGCCAATGCGACGCCTGCCACCGGACCGAAGGCGACGGTCAAACCGGCAGCCAGTGCGACCGGGACTCGAACGGAACGACGGACCACGGGTGCTCCGGTCACGCGGCAACCTCGAAGCGCGAAAGCGCCAGCAGACGCGAAATCGCACGCAGGTACTTCTTGCGGTAACCACCGTCGAGCATCTCCTTGGAGAAGATCTCGTCCAGCTTCGCACCCGAAACCGTCACCGGAACGCTCGTGTCGTACAGCCGGTCGGCCAGCACGACGATCCGCAGCGCGACCGCCTGATCGGTCACCGGATGCACATTCGCAATGAATACCGACGACACCCCGGAGATCAGCGCACCATACTTCGACGGGTGCAGCGTACTCAGATGTTTCAGCAGCGCGTCGAATTCGTCGAGCGTGGAACCCGTTGTGGCACAAGCGCGTTCGGTGAGCAGCTCCGGCGAGGTTGGTTCGGGAGCGGGCGGCAGATCGCGGTGCCGGTAGTCCGGACCGTCGACGCGCACGGGTTCGAAGATCGAACCGAGCTTCTTGATCTCGCGCAGGAAGTCCTGGGCGGCGAAGCGGCCCTCCCCGAGCTGGCCGGGCAGGGTGTTGGAGGTGGCGGCGATGGAGACGCCGCGCGCCGACAGTTCGGTCAGCAGCCGCGAGACCAGCATAGTGTCGCCGGGATCGTCGAGTTCGAATTCGTCGATGCACAGCACACTGTTCGCCGCGAGCCGCTCGACGGCATTGTTGAAGCCGAGTGCGCCAACGAGATTGGTGAGTTCGCCGAAGGTGCCGAAGGATTTCGGCGCGGGCGCGCTGTGGAAGATGGAGGCCAGCAGGTGGGTCTTGCCGACGCCGAAGCCGCCGTCGAGGTAGAGCCCGGCGCCGCTGATCGGCTTCTTCTTCCCGAAGAGGCTCTTCTTGTTCGCCGCCTGATGGATCTTGGCGACCTGACCGGCGAAATCCTCGGCCTTGCCGACCGCGGCCGACTGGGTCGGCTCCTTGGGATCGGGAATGTAGGAGGCGAAACTGACCTCGTCGAACATGGGCGGTGGCACCATCTGGGCGACCAACTGGTCCGCCGGAACCTCCGGATGGCGATCGACAAGGCGCTCTTGCATGCTGGAAGCCTAATGACGTGGTGTGATCTTTCTTCATGCAGCGTATCCACAATGCGATCCAGCTCACAGGACTGAGCCGGGACGAGCTCGCCGACCTGTACGCCTACCCCACCGAACTCGAGGCACCTTGGGTCCGCGCCAATTTCGTCTCCAGCATCGACGGATCCGCCACCAGCGGCAATGTCTCCGAAGGCCTCGGCACCCCCGCCGACAAAACCGTCTTCATGCTGTTGCGGCAATTGGCCGATGTGATCGTGGTCGGCGCGGGTACCGCGCGGGCGGAGAACTACGGCGGCGCCGGGACGGACCCGGTCTTCCGGCGCGCCCTTTACGACCGCGGCATCGGCGGACATCGCGACGGCGCACCGCCACCGATCGCCGTGGTCACCGCGAGCGCTTCGCTGGAGGCGGGAGCGCGGCTGTTCACCGATACCAAAGTTCCGACTCTGATCATTACGACCAGCACCGCGCCGGAGGATCGCAAACGGCAACTGGCCGATGCGGGCGCGCACGTCATCGAGGCGGGCGGTGTCGCGATCACCCCGCAGGGCCTGCTCGACACACTCACCGACCTCGGGCTGCGGCGTGTGCTGTGCGAGGGCGGTCCGCATCTGTTCGGTGAGTTGCTGGAGGCGGATGCGGTCGACGAACTGTGCGTCACCACCGCGCCGATCCTGGTGGGCGGTACCGCGCGCCGAATCTCGCTGTCGGCACACGAGTTCCGGGTACCGATGGTGCGCAGGCATGTCCTGCTCGACGACGACGGCACCGTGCTGACCCGCTGGACCCGTTCATGAACAAACCGCACGAACCTGGCAGGCTGTAGCGCATGCGCTGGACTCGGGCCGTCGTGCTGGCATCGACACTCTCGATCATGATCGCCGGATGCGGTGCGGGACCTTCCGATCGCCCCGGCGTCGCCGTCGAGCGCGCGCCGCAGGGCGGGGCGGGTCCGCACCCGACCACGGTCATCGCGCCGCCGCCCGATGCCGGTGTCCCCAAAACCGATCTGACCTGGCGCGATTGCACCACACCCACGCTCGACCTACTCGGCCTCGGCCCCGCGCCGTCCGGCCTGGTCCTGGAGTGCGCCGAGTACACCACCCCGATCGATTCGACCGGCGGTGTGCTCGGCAACTTCCGCACCGGCGCCATGCGGGCCCGGCTGCCGCAGACCCCGACCGACGTCGCGCCGCTGGTCATCACCTCCGGCGCGGACCGCTCCTCCACCGCGACACTGGCCGGGCTCGCCGTCGGCGCGGGCAACGGGCTGCTGGCCAGCCGCCCGATCGTCGCCGTGGACCGGCGCGGTCTCGGCACCTCGCAACCGATCGACTGCATGACCGCCGAGTCCCGCCGCGGCCTGGCCGATAACGGGCAATTCGGGCCGGGTGCAAGCGATCCCGTCGAAGCGGTGACCGGATTCAGCCAGGACGCCACCATCGCCTGTCGCGACTTCCTGCAGCCCTACGAGGGCACCTTCGACGCACCGCACGCCGCCGACGACATCGAGCAACTGCGCAGGCAATGGCAGGTCGACCGGATCGACCTGCTCGGTTCGGGCAACGGTGCGAAGGTCGCGCTCAGCTACGCGCGCAAATTCGGCGACCACCTGGCGCGTTTGGTGCTGGACTCACCGGAGGCCGTCGGCGCCGATGCCGTCACTCGCACCGAACAGCGTATCCAGGGCGCGGAGGCCGCGGTAACCGCATTCGCCCAGCGTTGTACCGGCGTCGGCTGCTCACTCGGTGCCGACCCGCGCGCGGCGATCATCGATCTGGTGCGCAAGGCGAGCAGTGGCGGACTCGGCGATATCTCCGCGAATGCGCTGCTGACCGGGGTGTCGGGCTTCCTGGCCGCGCCACGCGACCAAGCCGCGCATGTCGCCGAACTCGCCGACGCGCTCTCGGCCGCCGGGCGCGGCGATCGCGGTCCGCTCGGGACGCTGATCCAGCGCGAAACCGCCGCCACTGCGGCCGACGGCCAGTTCGTCAACCGCTGCACCGACAACCAGCTGCCGCCGAGCCCCACCAAGGCCAAGGAGCTCGCGGACACCTGGGGCACCAAATATCCGGTCTTCGGCAGGTCGGCCGCGATCGGGATGATGGAATGCGTCGCGTGGCCGGTCAGTGCCGCACCGCCGCTGCCGGAGAAGCTGGACCTGCCGGTTCTCGTGCTCGGCGGGATCGCGGATCCGTTGGTCGGCGACGGCGGTCAAGCCTCGGTGACCGGTGCGCTCGGCGCCGCCGGCGCGCGCAAGGCCGCGATCACCTGGCAGGGTTGGGGGCATCCGGTTTTCGCCCATTCCGGTTGTGCGCAGCGGGCTCTCATCGACTACCTGAAAGACGCCAAGCTGCCTGCTGATGGGACGGCGTGCCCCGCATGAGCGAGCGCATCAAGAGCACAGCCCCTTTAGGGGATATGGCGGAGCCGAGCGCTAGCGAGGCGCAGTCGTATGAGCGAGCGCAGTGAGCGAATCGATGACACAGCCCCTTTAGGGGATATGACGGAGCCGAGCGCTAGCGAGGCGCAGTCATTTCCCCTAACCTCGGCGCGCCAGGTAGGTCCAGGCAACCGTCGTGTGTGGATCCGGTGTACCGTGCCCCAGTGTTACTTCGACAGCTCGAGCCTCGCACCGCTCGCACCACCGCCGAGGTGATCAAGTTCGCACTCTGGCCGCTCGCGGTCATGACTGTGCTCAACCGGGTCTTCATCAAGGCAGTCAACGGGTTCATCACCGACGACTTCAAACCGGTCTACAACGCGTCGCTGGCGTTCCTCAACCACCGACCGGTGTACACCGCGAATTACAATCTGGTGGATCCGCACTACTTGTATCCCCCGAGCGGCACGCTGCTGATCGCGCCCCTGGCGCTGATCGATCCCGAGAAGTCGCGCTGGTGCTTCATCCTGTTGAATGCCGCGGCCATCATCCTGGCCTGGTACCTGCTGCTCAAGCTGTTCAAGTTCACGGTGTCGTCGGTGGCGGCGCCAGCCCTGCTGCTGGCCATGTTCAGCTCCGAAACCGTCATCAACACACTGGTTTTCACCAATGTGAACGGATGCGTGCTGCTGGCCGAGGTGGCCTTCATCATGCTGCTGCTCGCCCGGCGGGATCTGTGGGCCGGTGCGATATTGGGTTTGAGTATCGCGGTGAAACCGACGCTCGCACCGCTGGTGCTGATCGCGGCCGCGCGCGGGCAATGGAAGGTGTTCTACACCGCTATCGGTGTTCCGGTCGCGCTCACCGCTGTCGCCTGGCCGCTGTCGAAGGACGCGGACAAGTTCTTCACCCGGACGGCGCGCTACATCTTCGAATCCCGGGACTACTTCAACAGCGCGATCGTCGGCAATGCCGCATATTACGGTCTGCCGCTATGGCTGACCTGGGGTATTCGCATCGTGATGGGCGTGGTGGTAGCTATCTCGCTGTGGCTGCTGTACCGCTACTACCGCGACGACGAACTGTTCTTCGTGACGACCTCGTCCGGTGTGCTGATGACCGCGTCGTTCCTGCTGTCCTCACTGGGTCAGATGTACTACTCGATGATGTTGTTCCCGCTGCTGATGTCGGTGGTACTGCGCAATTCGGTGCTGCGGAACTGGCCGGCGTGGCTGGCGGTCTTCGGATTCATGTCCTACGACAAGTGGCTCTCGGACCGCTGGCAGGGCCTCGGGCGCAATCTGGAGTATCTGCGCATCACCTTCGGCTGGGGTCTGCTGCTGATCGTCATCACGTGTGTGCTCGGCGATCGGTATCTGGCGGCGCGACGGGAAGGTCGGCTGCAGTTCGGAATCGATCCGGAGTGGATGCGCTCGGCGCCGGATTCGCGGGATGCCGCCGAAGACGCGCCGTTGGTGGTCGAGCCGGAGACGGGATACGAAAGCACTCCCGGCGAGGCGACGAACGGCAGCGAATTGCTCGATGACCCGCGGGCGAGCGCACTCAAGTAGCGACTGGACAGTCGGCGCGGGCAGCGAAAACCTATTAGCGTGGAGCAATGAGTTCTGACGCCGACACGTCCCTACCCGCACCCCGGATCCAGCTGACCCCACAGGAGTGGAAGGCCAAGCTGAATCCGGAGGAATACGCGGTGCTGCGACAGGCCGCGACCGAACGCCCGTTCACCGGCGAGTACACCGACACCAAGACCGAGGGCGGCTATATGTGCCGGGCGTGCGGGGCCGAATTGTTCCGCAGCGCCGAGAAATTCGATTCGCATTGCGGTTGGCCGTCGTTCTTCGACCCGGCGAAGTCGGAGGCGGTCATTCTGCGCTCCGACGACACACTGGGCATGCACCGGGTCGAAGTGCTGTGCGCGAATTGCCACAGCCACCTCGGCCACGTCTTCGAGGGCGAGGGATACAACACGCCCACCGATAAGCGCTATTGCATCAACTCCATCGCCCTGCAACTGCACCCCTCGGGCAGTGCAGCGGAATAGAACGACTGCGCGCTGAGCGAAAGATACAGACCGACCGGCTTGTTGCGCATGCCCCGAAAAACTGGGGCATGCTCGATCGGTCTTCAGCTCATGGCAAGGCGGCGATGAGTTTTTCGATTTCGACGCGGGGACCGGTGAAGAAGGGAACCTCTTCGCGCACGTGCAGGCGAGCCTCGGTGGCGCGCAGATCACGCATGAGGTCGACGATGCGGTGCAGCTCCGGTGCCTCGAAGGCGAGGATCCACTCGTAGTCGCCGAGAGCGAAGGAGCTGACGGTGTTGGCGCGCACATCCGGGTACCCGCGTGCGGCCTTGCCGTGGTCTGCGAGCATCTTGCGGCGCTCGTCGTCGGGCAGCAGATACCACTCGTAGGAGCGCACGAACGGGTAGACGCAGATGTAGTTGCCCGGATCCTCACCGGCCAGGAACGCCGGAATGTGGCTCTTGTTGAATTCGGCGGGCCGATGCAGCGCCACATTGCTCCAGACCGGGGCGCTGGCCCGGCCCAGTTCGGTGGTGCGCCGGAAATCCGCGTACGCCGACTGCAGATCCTCGATCCGCTCGGCATGCGACCAGATCATGAAGTCGGCATCGGCGCGCATCCCCGCGACGTCGTAGATGCCGCGAACCACGACATCACGCTCGGCGAGCCCATCGAAGAACGCCCGCGCCTCCTTGACAGCGGCCTCACGGTCGTCCCCCAGCACCCCCGGCTGCACCTGGAACACCGAGAACATCAGGTAGCGGATGGTGGAATTGAGTGCTTGATAGTCGAGTCGCGCCATGATTCCTATGGTGCCACTGCGCCGAATCGATGTATCCGTGCGGGCCGTTCCCGACGCGGATGCACGCGCCGCATCTCCGCGGCGGGCAGCGTGCGACGCAGTGCCGATCAGCTCGCCGCGGCTCGGGTTATGGCACTGCAACCCGGTCGCGGCACCGCGCAGGCGCAACGCCGATCTGGACGCCGCAGGTCGGGCCCCGACCACCAGGAAGTCGCACTACGCGGCGCCGATCGCGATGCCGGAGCTCAGATCTGGCGCTGGCCAGCCCATAGTCGCGGTCCGTGGCACGGCTGCCGCGGCTCAGGTCAGGGCACTGCCTACCCGGTAGTCACATCGCGCAGCGCCATCAAGACACCGCAGCTCGAGGTGCTGCCTACCCCGGCGCCGCGCGGATCAGGCGGCGGTGTGGGTCAGGGTGGTGGCTATGCGGTGGGCGGCGGCGCTGCCGGAGGCTACGCAGGCGGGGACGCCGACACCGTGGAGGTAGGCGCCCGCTATCGCAAGGCCCTCGAAATCGGCTGTGGTGGCTTCGATTTCGGCGATGCGGTCGAGGTGACCAGGGGCGTATTGGGCGAGACCGCCGGGCCAGCGCTGAACCACGGCCGAGATCGGTTCGATGGTGGCTCCGGTGACGGTGGCGAGGTCTTCGGTGGCGGCGGCGATGAGTTCGGTGTCGGACCAAGTCTGGGTGGAGTCGTCGCCGAATTTGCCGAATGAGGCTCGGACTGCGGCGGTTTCGCGTTCGGCGAGGTGGGTCCACTTGCGACTCGACAGGGTGAAGGCCTTGGCGCGCAAGGGTTCTCCGGTGGCGACCAGGATGCCGGAGTTCTGCGGCAGCGCGGTGTCACGCGGAAGGGCCAGGGCCACAACGACAGACGAGGACAATTCGATGCCACCGGCGGCCGATGCGGCGGCGGGCGCGACGGGGCGCAGTAGGTTCGCGGTCACCGGGGCGGGGGTGGCGAGCACCACCGCGTCCACCGCGCCGACCGGGTCGACTACCCAGCCGTGGGACGCGCGGGTGAGGTGGGTGGCCGAGATCGCGGTGATGAATTCCGCCTCGGACTTGGCGGCCAATGCGTCGAGGAGCACCCGGTAGCCGTCACGAAGGCCGCCGAAAACCGGCGCGTTCGAGGGCGGCGGCATCGCGGCCGCGACCGCCTGGGTGAGGCTCGACGCACCATTGTCGAGTGCGGCGGCCAGCGTCGGCAGTGCGGCGCGCACCCCGATGGAGCGCGAACTGCCCGCATAGACGCCACCGAGCAGCGGATCGACGCTGCGCTCGGCGACCTGCGCGCCAAACCGGTCGGCTACCAGGCGGTAGACGTCGATGTCGGCGTCCGGATACCAGGCCAGCGGCCGTCGCGTCTCCGCATCGATCCGCTCGAGCGTCTCGGCATCGACCAGCCCGCGCATCGACTCGGCATCCGACGGAATGCCCATCAACGTGCGTTCCGGCAGCGGATGCGCGCTGCCCTGCGCCCAGACCAGCGGCCGCAACCCGGCGGGCACCACCAACTCCGATTCCAGCCCGAGCTCGCGCAGCAGCGCGGGTACCTCCGGCCGGCGCCCGACGAACGCCTCCGCCCCGAGATCCAAAGGCTCTCCGGCCAATTCGCCGGTATAGAGAATCCCGCCCAGCCGCGCGCCCCGATCGATGACCACGATCTCCGCCTGCGTCCCAAGCAGCCCCCGTAACCGGTACGCCGCGACAAGCCCGCTGATCCCGCCACCGACCACCGCGATTCTCATGTCGCGACCGTAGCCCGCCGACGGATCCGCACCGACCACACCCCTCACCTTCGTGACCGAGCACACGGTCAGCACCCGGAGTCCGAGGACCGGGCGGGTGTTTCAACGGTCGCCGCGCAGCTGCGCCCGAATCTCCGGCTTGAGCACTTTGCCGATTTTCGAGCGCGGCAGATCGGGCCAGATCTCCACCTGCTTGGGAGTTTTCACCCCGCCGAGTCGCGCCTTGGTGTGCTCGCGCAGTTCGTCGACGGTCACGGTATGGCCGAGGTTCAATTGCACGACAGCGGTGACCCGCTCACCCCACTTATCGTCGGGAAGTCCGATGACCGCGCAGTCCTGGACCGCCGGATGCGTCAGCATCGCCTGTTCGACCTCGGCGGAGTACACGTTGAATCCGCCGGTGATGATCATGTCCTTGGCCCGGTCGACGACGTAGAGATAGTTGTCGGCATCGAGGTAACCGATGTCTCCGGTGTGATGCCAGCCGTACCGCGACACCTCGGCCGTCGCATCCGGATTCTTGTGGTACCCGGCCATCACCAACGGACCCCTGACCACGATTTCGCCGCGCTCACCCGAGGCAAGCAGCCGACCCTCGGCATCCATGATGGCCACCTGGGTGAGCGGGGTCGGCCGTCCGGCCGATGACAGTCGTTCGGTGGCGATCGATCCGTCGGGACGGAAGTGATCTTTCGGCGCCAGCGTAGCAACCATCATGGGCGCTTCGGACTGTCCGAACAGCTGGCCCATGACCGGGCCGATCCGATCCAGCGCCGCGGCCAGCCGGGCCGTCGACATCGGCGCGGCGCCGTACCAAAGACACTGCAGCGAACCGAGATTCGCTTCCGGCAGCGCCGGGTGATCCAGCAGCATGTAGATGAGCGTCGGCGGCAGGAAGGTGTGGGTGATCCGGTGCCGCTCGATCAACGTGAGAAATTCACCGAGATCCGGGGCGGGCATCACCACGATCTCACCGCCGAGGGTGAGGATCGGAAAGCACAGCACGCCCGCCGCGTGGGTCAGGGGTGCCAGCGCCAGGTAGCGGGGCCGGAGTTCGAATGGATAACTCATCAGGGTCAGTGCGGTCATCGCCTCGATATTGTGGCCCGTGAGCCGGACACCCTTCGGTCGTCCGGTCGTGCCGCCGGTGCCGACCAGCATGGCGAGTTCGTCGATCGGCTCGACCTGCGTTGGATCGGCCGGACAATCGCGCACCCAGTCCTCGAAACTTGTTGCGTCGGAGGCATTTCCGTCCAAGCAGACCAGGGTCCGCAGTCCGGGTAGTTGCGGTGCGATGACCGAAACGAGTGGCGCGAAGGCGGATTGGAATATCAGGCAGGTGCAGTCGAAAAGGTCTAGTAGTTCCCGATTCTCCGCCGCCTCGTTACGTGGATTGATCGGACACCACACCGCGCCTGCGCGGGCGATGCCGAATACGCAGGCGAAGGCCAGCGTGTCGTTCGCCGACAGGATCGCGACCCGCTCGCCGGGCCGGATGCCGGATCGCGCCAGTGCCCCAGCGATGCGCCACGACAACTGTTGCACCTCCGCATAGGTCAGCGTGCGCCCGTTCATGGTCAGGCAGGGCGCGGCGCCGCCGAGTGAAGCGCCCTTGTCGAGATAGTCGGTCAAACGCACGGTAATCCTCTGCGGAAGCTGTTGTGGAAGTGGCCGATTCGGGCCACGGGCAGCGCTGGACGCCCGTGGCCCGAGGCCGCGATCAACGGTGCACGTTCAGGACCGGTTCACTGACCAATCCGAAACCGCGCAGCACTCCGAGCAGTTCCCGATGACCGAAGGCCTGGCACGCCGAGGCGAACCCGGTTCGTTTCGGCGGCGTCTGCAGCAGCGCATTCGCGGCAAACGCCTGCATCAGGCCGGTCTGCTTGTAGTTGCAGTTCCCATAGGTCACACAGTGGGCGCGCGCCAGCGGTCCAGACGCGTGCACGGAATCGAGCGAGGTGTTGATGCGCGGATTCTCCCGCGGCGGCATCTCGTCGCGCACCAGTGCGGCCTGTTCGGCCAAGACGCGGTATTTCTCCTGCACCGGAAGGTCTTTGACCTGCTCGACGACCGCCTGCACGATCTGCGGCACGCCCTGCATCAGCGGCCGGTTGAAAACGCCGCCGAGTACCTTCACATTCGCGACCCGCGGATCGCGCTTGAACCACACCGGATGTGAGGTACCACCCCAGGGCAGTGCGAGCCCGATCTCGTGTTGGCCGGGCACCACCACGTCGTAGAGTCCGGCGTCCGCGGGCCACTCCACATACTGATTCTGTTCGAGGTAGTAGGCCTTGGACAGCGCGGCATTGACCAGGATCGTCTTCGTGGACGCGACCGTCGGGAAGCCCTTCCAGAAGACCTGGATATCGAGGGTGTCCAGACCGGGGGTTTCCAGGCAGATATTCGCGGCGATCTCGCCGGTGGTGTACATCTGCGCCACGCCCGGCGCGAGCAGCAGACCGCGAGCCGCCATCTCGGCGCCGTACTGCTCATCGCAGTCGATCAGCCAATCCTGTTCGCCGGTGGTATCGAGGTAGTGGGTCCCCGCTGCCACGCAGGCCTGTACCACCTCGTGGCCGTATTGCGCGAACGGGCCGACAGTGTTGCAGACAACCCCGGCGCCACGAAACAGCTCGGTCAGCGAGGCGACCTCGTGGGCGACCTCGACGACCTCGTGCTCCACGGTGTCGATACCGGGAATCTTGTCGATCGCCTCCTGCAGCCGGGTCTTGTCCCGGCCCGCGGCGACGAACGGAATATTGAATTCGCGAAGGTATTCACAGACCAGACGGCCGGTGTATCCGGATGCGCCGTAGACGACGACGGGCTTATCGGTGCTCATGAATCTCGAACCTTTCGTTGTCGCAGTGCTCACATGCCCATGCCGCCATCGACCGGCAGACCAGCACCGGTGATGAAGCGCGCGGCATCGGATGCGAGGAACACCACTGCGTCGGCCATATCGGCAACCTCGCCGAGCCGTCCCTGCGGCGTCTGTTCGATGACGGCGCCGACGGCGGCTTCCGCACTGGGGAACAAGCCGATCCGAGCGACATCGTCGGCCAACTGGGTACCCATCTCGGTCGGGACGAGTCCGGGGTATACGCAGTTCACCCGCACGCCGTAGCCGAGCTTCCCGGACTCCATCGCCGCAACCCTGGTGAGCCGATCCACTGCGGACTTGGTCGCCGAATACACCGAAATGCCGGGAAAGGCGATGGTCGCGGCGACCGAGGCGATATTCACGATGGCGCCACCGCGACCCGCAGCGCCGCCGGGGCGCATCGCCCGCAGCGCATGCTTGATGCCCAGTGCGGTGCCGAGCACATTCACCTCGAGCATCCGGCGCACTTCTTCCGGGTCGAGATCGACCATGAGACTTGTGATTTCGACACCGGCGTTGTTCACCACGATGTCCAGGCCACCGAGCGCCGCGACGGTATCGGTGACCGCCTGCGCCCAGTGCGCGTCATCGGTGATGTCGAGCGGCACGAATTCGGCCGTCGCGCCGCCGGTCCGCAGCGCTTCCACGGTCTCCTTACCGAGATCCTCGCGCACATCGCCGATCGCGACCGCCGCTCCGGCGCGGGCCAGCGCCTCGGCCATACCCGCGCCGAGTCCTCGCGCACCACCGGTTACCAGGGCCGTGCGCCCGGTCAGGTCGTACCCACTCATCCGGCATCTCCTCCTCGAGATCGTCCATTCGGATTTCGCATTCGACTGATCGGATGCGACGTGGATCACAGTGTGCGCGCATGCTTGACGGTCGTCAAGACTTTCTTTGACAGTCGTCAAGCATTTCTTGCACGATCGTCAAACCAGCTGGTCGCCCATCGCCGATACCGCGATACACTGGGCGAATTCACACGAGCGGTGACGGAGAGAAGCCACGATGACCGAAATCGTCGAGACCAGGCGGGATCGAATCGCGCGCCGACAGGTCGACAAGTTCGGCGAGCGACGCGCACAGCTGGCCGCCGCCGCACTGCACACCCTCGCCGAACTCGGTTATGCCCGGACCAGCCTGCGGGAGATCGCGCAGAAGTCCGAGTTCACCCACGGAGTGCTGCACTACTACTTCAACGACAAGGTCGAGCTGATCACCCACGCGGTGCGGCAATACGAGCAGGTGTGCGTCACCCGTTACGACGACATCGTCACCGCAGCGGCGACAGCCGAACAGCTCCGGCGCGACTTCGGCGCCGCAATGGCCGCCACCCTGGATGCCGACGCCCCCCTGCATCGGCTCTGGTACGACTTGCGCAACCAGAGTCTGTTCGAGGAGTCCTTCCGCGATGACGTGCTCGAAATCGACGGCCATCGCGAGGAGATGATCCGCAACGTCGTCGACCGCTTCGCCGAGCTGTCAGGTCGACCGCTCCTGGTCCCCTCCGCCACCGCCTACGCCATCTTCGACGGCCTCTTCCAACAGGCGCTGCTGCGCAAACTCGCCGGACACAGCGATGCCGTCGACACGCTCGCCATCGAAGCCGCCGCCCTGCTCGATGTGGTGATCGGACAGCGCAAGCCCTAGCCGACTTCCGGAATCGCACTGTTGCACGGCCATTTACGGCCGCACATAAGGCGCGATCCGCGCGACAAGTCCGTTACGTCATTCGTTTGCGGAGGGCGGTCGAGGCGAACCGGGAATGATCAGGTCCACATGGTCGCGCGTGTTGTCGGTGGCGAAGTGCTCGTCTTCAGCGGCCATCCACTGCTCCCATAAGGGCAGGGTGTGGACACCGTCGCGTTCGAGACCGCGGGCCAGACGCACCGCGCGCGGGGTGTCGATCCATACCGCGAGCGATAGCCGATCGCGGACGACGGCGCGGGCCGAGGAGACGCCTTCGAGTATGAGCACTCCCCCGGGTCCGACATCGTGCCATTCGGCCAAACCCCGCTTGTCCCAGTCGTATCGCTGATATCGACCGACACGACCCTGGGCGATCGGCACCAGCACCTGCTGTTCGAGCCGCGGCCACCAGGGGAGTTGGTTGTTTCCAGCCGCGAAGTCGTCGGCGGGGACCACCTGGGCATCGCACAGGGCCGCCAAAGACGCTGCGAACGTCGACTTTCCAGCTCCAGCCGGACCGTCCACCGCTACCAGGCGGGTCGAACCGAGTCGCGGCGCGCGGGCGGCGACCCGACCCGCGATCTCTTCGAGCACCGGACTCCTACCCGGCGGCACCGGCTGACCGGCCGGTCACAGTTCGTGGACGAGTTGCACCAGGTCGGTCAGCACACCCGGATCGGTGTCGGGCAGCACTCCGTGCCCGAGGTTGAAGATATGACCGGCCGCACCCATGGTGATCGCCTCATCGGCCTCGTGTGCGATACGCCGCGCCTCGGCCTCGACGGCAGCGGATCCGGCGAACAGCACGGCGGGATCCAGGTTGCCCTGCAACGCTTTTCCGGGGCCGACCCGACGCACCGCCTCGGTCAGCGGCACCCGCCAATCGACGCCCACGACATCGGCTCCCGCCTCGCCCATCGCACCGAGCAACTCACCGGTCCCGACCCCGAAGTGGATCCGCGGCACCCCGGCCGCGGCGACCTCCGCGAATACCCGCTCCGAATGCGGCAGCACGAATTCGCGATAGTCGGCCAGCGAGAGCGCACCGGCCCACGAATCGAACAACTGCACGGCGTCCACACCGGCGGCCAACTGTGCCTGCAGGAAGGCGATGGTGATATCGGTCAGGACGCCGAGCAACTCGTGCCAGGTCCTCGGGTCGGCGTGCATCATCGCCTTGGTGCGCTCGTGGTTCTTACTCGGCCCACCCTCGACCAGATACGACGCGAGCGTGAACGGCGCACCGGCGAATCCGATCAGCGGCGTATCGCCGAGCGCGTCGGTCAGCAGCTTCACCCCGTCGGTCACCGCGCCCACCTCTTCGGGGCGCAGCCGCGGCAGTGCGCGCACATCCGAGATGGCGCGCACCGGCGAGGCGATCACCGGCCCGACACCGGCCACGATATCGAGATCGATACCGGCGGCCTTCAGCGGAACGACGATGTCGGAGAACAAGATCGCCGCATCGACACCGTGGCGCCGGATCGGCTGCATGGTGATCTCACACACCAGCTCCGGGTCGAAGCACGACTCCAGCATGCCGATGCCCTTGCGCAGTTCGCGGTACTCGGGCAGCGACCGTCCGGCCTGCCGCATGAACCACACCGGACGACGGCTCGGTGCGGCGCCGGTGGCGGCGGCCAGGAACGGGGCATCGGTCAACCGGCGACGGGTTTGAGTGCTCATCACCGCCTATCGTATGCGGCCCGCAAGGCCCTCTAGCGGCGCGCCTCCGACTGCGCCGGGCACGCAAGGTCTACCGTCGCTTCCGTGACACCGCTCGACTTCCGCGACGGAGCCGCACCGACCGAAGGACCCAACGGCGAGCCAGCTCAATTTCGCGCCGCGGTCGATGCGATGGGCACCGCAACCGTGCACCCTCGAATCGAGCTGGCACCTATCCGGCCCCCACAACGCCTGGCACCCTTTTCGTACGCACTAGGCGCGGAAGTCAAACACCCCGAATCCAATGTGGTGCCGGTCGATTCCGAGGGCGATGCCTTCGGCAGGCTGATCCTGCTGCACGATCCCGAGGGCGGCGAGGCCTGGCACGGTGTCTTCCGCTTGGTGGCCTACATCCAGGCCGATATCGATGCGGCACTGGCCACCGACCCGCTGCTGCCCGAGGTCGCCTGGAGCTGGCTGGTCGACGCGCTCGAAACCCGCGGCGAACCGTTCACCGCGCTCGGCGGCACCGTCACCTCCACCAGTTCGGTGCGCTACGGCGATATCGCCGGACCGCCGCGCGCACACCAATTGGAGCTGCGCGCCTCCTGGACCGCGATGACCACCGATATGCGTCCGCACGTGGAAGGCTTCTGCGAAGTGCTGGCCTACGCGGCCGGTTTGCCGCCCGCCGGAATCACCCATCTGCGACCGGAGTCGTATACCAGCAACGACCACACCTGATCGCCACGTAAAGTTCAGGTTTATGTCGGTAGCAGACGAGTCCGAGCAAAGCAACACGCCACCAGAAAGCACGGCGGAGCCGCTGCTCGTGCCTGCCGCCGGTGTGCCCCCCGTGCTCGTAACCGCAGCAGAGGTCGCCGACGCCGCTGCTCGGCTCGCGGCGGGCACCGGTCCACTGGCCGTCGATGCCGAGCGCGCCTCCGGTTTCCGGTATTCGGCGCGTGCCTACCTGATCCAGTTGCGGCGCGCGGGTTCGGGCAGTTTCCTGATCGATCCGATTCCGGTCGCCGATGCGCTCGAACCGCTGGCCGCCGCGATCAACGATCTGGAGTGGGTGCTGCATTCGGCGGACCAGGATCTACCCGGACTCGCCGAACTCGGCCTGCGCCCCGCGCGACTGTTCGACACCGAATTGGGTGGCAGGCTGGCCGGTTTCGAGCGCGTCGGACTGGCGGCCATGGTGGAGCGGCTACTCGGCCGTGCATTGCGCAAGGGTCATGGCGCGGCCGACTGGTCGACCCGGCCGCTGCCCGACGATTGGCTGAACTACGCGGCGCTCGATGTCGAATTGCTGCTCGAGCTGCGCGACGAGGTGGCCGTTTCGCTCGACGTCCAGCACAAGGCCGATTGGGCCGCACAGGAATTCGAGCATATCCGGATCACCGAACCCGGTACGCCGAAGGCCGACCGCTGGCGGCGCACCTCCGGCATCCACACCCTGCGCCGCACCCGCCAGCTGGCCATCGTGCGCGAACTGTGGACCACCAGAGATACCCTCGCGCGCACCCGCGATGTCGCCCCGGCCCGCATCCTGCCGGATGCCGCGATCATCGCCGCCGCGAATGCCGAACCGCGCACCATCGCCCAACTGCGCACCCTGCCGGTCTTCGGCGGGCCACGCCAACGCCGCTACTCCCGCGACTGGCTCGCCGCCGTCGACCGCGGCCGCGCCCTCCCCGACACCGACCTACCACCCCTGACCCAACCGTTCGAGGGACCGCCCCCGGTGAACCGCTGGGAGCGCCGCGATCCGGCCGCCGCCGCCCGACTGGTTCGAGCCCGCGCGGCGATGGGTGAACTGACCATCGAGTACGCGATTCCGGTGGAAAATCTGCTCGCCCCCGACCTGGTGCGCCGCTTGTGCTGGGACGGACTCCCTGATTACGACCGTGTGGGCGAGTTCGACGACCTATCCGCCGCGATCGACGGATTCCTCAAGTCGTGTGGCGCGCGACCCTGGCAGCGCGAACTCGCGGTCCCCCGACTCGCCGCCGCCCTGACCCCAACCTCCGAGTAGGCGGACTCGGCCTTCAGGACGAGGTCGCGACGGCGGTCTCGACGGACTGCTTGAAGACCCGCAGGCCGTGCTCCATCGATGCGCCGAACGCGTCGGCGAGTTCGTGCGGCAGGGTGTCGTGGATCCAGACGAAACGGCTGCCGTCGGCGTGCGGGAAAACCTGCATGGACGAGCTGTCGTGCTCCGGGGTGACGCTTCCGCCGACGATGGAGAACACGATCCGGCGTTCGGTTTCGTCGAGCGCGATGAACCGTTCGTGCAGCACCGTGCCGTTCGCGAAGGTGACGATACGCAGGTCCGGACCGTCGAGGGTGCTGTCGGTGACGAAACCGGGCGCCATACGTTCCGGGCCATGCGCGAAGTCGCCGATGATCGCCCACAGCTGCTCGGCGGGCGCCTCGACGAGGATCTCCCTCTTGACCGATCCCATGATTGATCCTCCTGTATCGGAGCGGAGTCTCCGCTCTGGATAACTTCTGTTCCCGAAACGGTAGTTAGGTAACCGGCCATCGTCAATGGACGGTTACTATTGACTTCATGTCCGACACAGTCGATGCCGCACCTGCGGCGCTCGCTCGTCTGGTGGAATTCGTCAACACGCGCCGCGCGGACGGCGACGACATCGGCACACCCGAGCAGTTGACGAGTTGGCTCCGCACACACGAATTGCTGCCCGAGGGCTCAGCCGATGCGGCCGCACAACAGCGAACCGTCCGCGTCCGCGAGGGTCTGCGCGCCCTACTCGCCACGAACAATGCCGAACCCGTCACCAGTCCCCGTCCAGACGGTCTGAACCCAGCGGCCCGCACCGAACTCGCCGCGCTCACCGCGGCGCTGCCACTCACGCTGGAGGTGACCAGCATCCCGCCCCGCTTGGTCCCGCACACCGACGACCGCGTCGACCATGCCCTGGCCACCCTGCTCGCCGACGTCGCCACCGCGGTCGCCGCGGGCACCTGGTCACGCCTCAAGACCTGCCGGGAACCGAGCTGCCGCTGGGCCTTCTACGATCATTCCCGCAACCGCGGCCGCACATGGTGCTCGATGGACGTCTGCGGCAATCGCGTGAAAGTCCGTGCCTCCCACCGCCGTAACGCAGCACGGTAGTCGAAGCACCAATGATGGTGCCGCCCAGCGCCGGTCGGCACCGGAGCGACAACCCTGGATCAGCGTGCGTCGAGCCAGCCCGAGATGCGGCGGGCGATATCGGTAGCCGTCAGTCCGAGCTCTTCGTGCACCTCGTTGCGCGACGCATGGTCCAGGAAGTGTTGCGGCACACCGAGATCGCGAGTCGGCACATCCAAGCCCGCACCGCGCAAGCGTGCGGATACGGTGGATCCGATGCCGCCGTGCAGACCGCCGTCTTCCAGAGTCACTACGAGACGGTAGTTTTCGGCGAGTTTGACGACGGTATCGGAAACCGGCAGCACCCACCGCGGATCGATGACCGTGACCGAAATACCTTCCGGCTCCAGCAGATCCGCGACCGCGACCGCGATCGAGGCGAAAGGTCCGACCGCGACGAGCAGTACATCACCGCGCTGGGCTCGAGCAGAGCCACCCTCACGCTCGGGCAGCCGCAGCACATCGACTCCGTCGAGCCGCTCAACGGCCGAAATATCCTCGGTCACACTGCCCTTCGGGAAGCGGATGGCGGTCGGTCCGTCACTCACCGCGAGCGCCTCGGCCAACTCCTCACGCAATGTCGCCGCATCGCGCGGTGCCGCAACGCGCATGCCCGGAATGATGCCGAGCACCGACAGATCCCACATGCCGTTGTGCGAGGCGCCGTCCGGACCGGTGATTCCGGCGCGATCCAGCACCACCGTCACCGGCTGCTTCAGCAGTGCGACATCCATCAGCAACTGGTCGAAGGCGCGGTTGAGGAATGTCGAGTAGATCGCCACCACCGGATGCATGCCGCCGAGGGCGAGTCCGGCCGCCGAGGCCATCGCGTGCTGTTCGGCGATGCCGACATCGAACATCCGCTCCGGGAACCGCTCCCCGAATGCCGCCAGACCGGTCGGTCCGGGCATGGCCGCAGTGATCGCGACGATATCGTCGCGCTTCTCCGCATGCGCGATCAGCTCCTGGGAGAACACCGAGGTCCAGCCGAGCGCCTTGGGGCCGCCGAGCGGGCGGCCGGTGAGCGGGTCGATCGGATCACAGGCGTGCATCTGGTCGGCGACGTGGTTCTCGGCGTGTGAGTAGCCGCGCCCCTTCTGCGTCACCACGTGCACGACGACCGGCCCGCCGAAATCCTTCGCGCGACGCAGCGCCGCTTCCAACGCGACGGTGTCGTGGCCGTCCACCGGCCCGACATACTTCAACCCGAGATCGCTGAAGAGCTCCTGCGGACTCACCGCATCCTTGATCCCGGCCTTCACCGCGTGCACCATCGAGTACGCGGATTCACCGACGCGCGGAATGCTCTTGAGGATCCGCTTCCCCGCATCCAGCGCATGCTCGTAGGCGGGCTGGGTGCGCAGCGCGGTCAACCGGTCGGCGAGGCCGCCGATGGTCGGCGCGTAGGAGCGGCCGTTGTCGTTGACCACCACGACGACGGGCCGGTCCGGCGCGGCGGCGATATTGTTCAGCGCCTCCCAGCACATGCCACCGGTGAGCGCGCCGTCGCCGACGACCGCGACCACATGCCGGTTCTGCCCGGTCAGTGCGAAGGCCTTCGCCAGACCGTCGGCATAGGACAGCGAAGCCGAGGCATGCGAGGACTCGACCCAGTCGTGGGCGCTCTCGGATCGGCTCGGGTAGCCGGACAATCCACCCTGCTTGCGCAGCGTGTCGAACTGATCCTTGCGGCCGGTGAGGATCTTGTGCACGTAGGCCTGATGCCCGGTGTCGAAGATCAACGGATCGGCCGGCGAGTCGAAGATCCGGTGTAGTGCGATGGTCAGCTCGACCACGCCGAGATTGGGGCCGAGGTGCCCGCCGGTGACGGCGACCTTCTGCACCAGGAACTCGCGAATCTCCTCCGCCAGTTCACCCAATTCGGCAACGGTCAGCCGTCGCAGGTCTTCGGGCGTATCGACCCGGGAAAGCACTCCCACCTGAACTCGCTCCCTCCGGATAGCGCATCTGATCCGATCAGTCTACGGAGCCGCGCCAGTGGCTCCGCACGACAATGCCCCGCCACCAGCCGAGTTCGCGTGGAAGTGTGAGCCTCCACACGAATCGCCGCCCATCCGAAGACACGCTCGGGCGGACGAGTTCGCCGGTCCACCTAACGTTACCCAGCTTAGAGTGGACCCGTGGCCCTGCCCGAGCAGAAGGTTCCGCAAACGGTCGACCCCGGCGTCGTGGCACGCATCGTCACCGATGTCTACGAATTGTGCCGCGCCGACGATTCCGGGGAACTCGCCGATTACATCCCCGAACTGGCTGCCGTACAACCCGATTCGTTCGGACTGTGCCTGGCCACCGCGGACGGACGGGTCTACGGTACCGGCGACGTCACCACCGAGTTCACCATCCAGTCGATCTCCAAACCCTTCACCTACGCACTCGCACTGGCCGATCGGGGCATCGCGACCGTCGCCGAGCACATCGATGTCGAACCCTCCGGCGAAGCGTTCAACGAGATCAGCCTGGATCCGGTGACCGAGCGCCCGCGCAATCCGATGATCAATGCCGGGGCCATCACAGCGGCCGCACTCGTCACCGGCCGCGACCCGACCGAGCGCTTCGAGCGCATCCGGCGCTGCTACTCCCGCTTCGCCGGGCGCGAGCTGACCATGAACGAGGCGGTGTACGCATCGGAGGCGCGCACCGGATTCCGCAATCGCGCCATCGGCTACATGCTGCGCTCCTTCGGCATCATCGAATCCGATCCGGACGAGGCGGTCGACCGGTACTTCCGGCAGTGCTCGATCGATGTCACCTGCCGCGATCTCGCGCTGATGGCCGCGACGCTGGCCAATAACGGACTCAACCCACTGACCCGCGAACGCGCACTGACCGCGGCCCTGACCGAACGCGTGCTCAGTGTGATGACTACCTGCGGCATGTACAACGCCGCGGGCGACTGGGTGACCACCATCGGCCTCCCCGCCAAGAGCGGTGTCGGCGGCGGCATCGTGGCCGTGCTGCCCGGCCAGATCGGCATCGCCGTCTATTCCCCTCGGCTGGACACGCACGGCAGCAGCGTGCGCGGTGTCGCGGCCTGCCGGGCGCTGTCACAGCGGCTCGAATTGCACTTCCTGCACGTCACCCGGTCCGCGCGCACCGCGATCCGCGCCGCGTACACGGTGGCCGAGGTGCCGTCACGGCTGCGACGCACCACCGACGAGTTGAACGTCCTCGCCGCATTCGGGCACCGTGCCCGCGTCTACGAACTGCACGGCGACCTGTTGTTCACCGGTGCGGAGCGGGCAGTGCGCGCGGTCGAGGAGCAGGCGCGCGAGTTGGCGGCCTTGGTAGTGGACCTGCGGCGGGTCGGTGAGGTCAGCGGGATCGCGGTCCAGATGCTCGATGCCTTGCAGATCGAACTCGCCGCGGCGGGCTGCCGCGTCGCCATTGTCGACCCGGACGGCAAACTGGGGCATCTGGTCTCCAGCCTGGATCCGGCCGACCCACAGGGGCGGGTCTTCATCGATCGGGATACCGCGACCGAATGGTGTGAGGACATCGTCCTCGACCACCATCGGCCCGCGGACGAACCGGCGTGCACATCCCTGCCGATCGAGGACCATCCCGCCCTCGCGGCTCTCGCTCCGGACGATCGCAGTCGGCTGGCCAAGGACTTCGAGGTCCGCACCATCGCCCGCGGCGAGGTCATCGCCGAGCGCGGCAGCGCCCGCTCCGGGCTGTATCTGATTCTCGAGGGCCGGGTCCGGATCACCTTCGAGGGCACCGATGCCCGGACCCATCGGCTGGTATCGCTTTCGGCGGGAATGTCTTTCGGCGAGGTCCCGATGTTGGTCGGGACACCGTTCGCGAACGAGGCACGTGCGGAACGCGCGGTGCGCGTCGCGGTGCTGCGTCCGAAGCGGTTCGACATGCTCACCGAGCAAGCGCCGGACCTCAAGCTCGCGCTGCTCGAGCGACTCGCCGCGGGAGCGTATGCGCAGATGGATGCGGCGGTACGCGCGATCGCCGTACGCGGCGGCGACTATTGACCGGTTTGCCCGGGTCAAGGGGACATTTCCGAAGCATCGACCGTTGCGTCCGAAACCGATGAAGTCAGGAGAGCGCTGTGAGCAAGAAGAAGTCCGACGGCACCGCGAGCACGGTCACCACCTTCGGGTCCGGCAGCGCCCGCGCCACCCCGGATCTGATGCGCGTCACCATTTCCATCGAAACTCGCGCAGGCAAGGTCGCGCTCGCCTACGGCCAGGCCGGTGAGCGCGTCGCCGCGGTCACCGAATCGCTGCGCTCCGATGGCGTTCCCGGCACCGATATCGCGACCAGCGGACTGTCTGTACGCACCGAAACGGTCTGGCTCGAGGGCGGTGGCTCGAAGATCACCGGTTACGTCGCGACCACCGACCTCACCGTCGTGCTGCGCGACATCGGCGAAACGGCCGATCCGGGCCCCGCCACGATCATCGCCAACTGTGTCGACGCCGGTGGTGACGATGTCCGCCTCGGCGGCCTCGATCTCGGTTTCGCCGATCGGGAGAGCCTGCTGATCCGCGCCCGCGATGCCGCTTGGGACAACGCGCTCGCAAAGGCTGAGCAGTATGCGGGCCGTGCGCGGCGCACCCTCGGCCCGGTGCTGGAAATCACCGAGAACGCCACCTCCGCACCACCCGCGACGCCTCGGCTCATGGCCGTGTCGGCCCCGATGAACGAGTCGTACGGTGGCGCTCCGGTTCCGGTCGAACTCGGCGAATCCGAAATCTCGGCGACCATCCGCGCGACCTGGCAGCTCGACTGATTCCACTCGACCTAACGCTTGCTTGGGTATAGTGAGGGCCTCATCGTGTCCGAAGGGGTCCGCATGTCGTTCGTGCTCATCGAGAAACCGCGACCGCAGGTCGCGCTGGTCACGCTCAATCGGCCGGAACGGATGAACGCGATGGCCTTCGATGTGATGATCCCGCTACGCGAGGCACTCGAAACGGTCAGTGCCGATAACGAAGTGCGGGTCGTGGTGCTCACCGGCGCGGGCGAAGGCTTCTGCTCCGGCGCGGATCTGCAGAACGCGGGCCGGATTCCCGATACCGAAGGTCTGACCAAGACCAGCGTTGCGCGGCGCTCGATGGATCTGCTGAACGATGTGATGATCACGCTGCGGCGGATGAACCAACCGGTCATCGCCGCGATCAACGGTGCGGCGATCGGCGGTGGCTTCTGTCTCAGCGTCGCCACCGATATCCGAATCGCTGGCGAGGACGCCTACTTTCGCGCGGCGGGCATCAATAACGGCCTCACCTCAGCGGAATTGGGGATCAGCTACCTGCTGCCGCGCGCCATCGGCGCCTCGCGGGCCTTCGAAATCATGTTGTCCGGCCGGGATGTCGACGCGATCGAGGCTGAACGGATCGGCCTCGTCTCGCGCGTCGTGCCCGCCGCCGAACTGCTGGACACCTGCTACGACCTGGCCGAACGGATTATCAGCTTCAGCCGCGTCGGTACCGAGCTCACCAAACGCATGCTGTGGAGCGGTATGGAGGCCGGCGGTTTCGAATCCCATATGCAGCACGAGGGCATGTCGCAGCTCTACGTCCGACTCACCACCGAGAATTTCGACGAAGCCATCCGGGCGCGGCGCGACCGGCGGCCACCGGTGTACGAAGACTGACCTTCACGAGCGGCGGTCGATGCCGTCGACCAGCAATGTCACCGTATCCGCGCCCACGTGACGATCCTTCGAGATCTCCTGGTACTCAGGGGAATCCGCCCACTCGCGGAATGCGGGCTCGTCCGGGAACGACATCAGCACGACCTTCTCGCGATCCGAATCGCCCTCGATCACCCGCGGGGATTCATCGGAGGCCAGCAGAGTGCCGGAGTAGCGGGTGAACACCTCGAGGAAGCGCGCACGGTAGCGATCGTAAGCCGCACGATCAATGAACTTCAACTGCGCCACCACATACACGGTCATGCCGTGACTCTAAGCCGCCATCACCGCCACGCTGCAGGGCGGATCAAGATCAAGTGGAACTGGTGGAGGGAGCCTCTCGACGAATGCCGCCATAGATGCCACCTGATCTTGATCGAGTCCGCGGTGCGCGCCAAAGGCGTTGTGAGGTCAGCGCTCGAGGAGGGCGAGGCATTCGACGTGGTGGGTGGCAGGGAAGGCGTCGAAGGCGCGCAGGTCGGCGAGGTGGTAACCCGCCGACTGGTAGAGGCCGAGGTCGCGGGCGAAAGAGGCTGGGTCGCAACCGATGTGGATGATGCGGGACGGGCCGCTGGTGGTCACGGCGGTGACGACCTCCTTGCCCGCGCCCGCGCGAGGTGGATCCAGGACGACCACATCCGGAGCGGCACTGCTGGCATGTTCGGCCAGCCAATGTTCGACGCGTTGGGCGCGCAGGTCCAGCCAGGGCAGATCGCGCAGCGCGGCATTGCCGTCCGCGACGGCGGACCGCGTCGATTCCACCGCGAGCACCGAACCGGTCGGACCGACCTGTCCGGCCAGCGCCGCCGCGAAAACCCCGACGCCGCTGTACAGATCCCACGCCCGCGCACCGAGACCCAGCCCCGCCCATCCGGCAACCAGATCCGAATAACATTGCGCCGCACCATGATGCGCCTGCCAGAACCCGGTCGCGGCCAGCTCCCACCGGCGCCCGGCCACATATTCGACCGTCCGACCGCTACCACCCATCACCCACTCGTCCCGAGCCGCGTGCGTCGCCGCCCGCCGCGCTGCGGCCCGCCGCCGAACCCCCTCGCCCCCAACCGATCCGGGCCGATCACCGCGTTGCGAGCCTGCACCACCGAGCTCATCACTACCAGACCGTCCCCGCCGCCCGCCCCGATCGCCACCGCGACTCCAGTCGCCATCATCCCCGGGTTCGGCACCACGACGACTCCGACTGCTGTCGCCCTCGTCGAAGCGCTGCCACTGTGCGCCACCGCGACTCGCACGATGGCCTTCGTCGCCGTGTCCGCGGGCGCCGGTGCGCGGCCACTCGGCATCACCGGGTCCTCGCTCCGCGCCACGGCGTTTACCGCCGCGCCGGTCCGTCTCCCGCTTGCCACGCCGATCCCCACCTCGCGCCGAAGGCCGATCGCTCCCACGCTCGGCACGACCCCCAACCACGGACGGGGCCAGCTCGACGATGTGTCGCATCCCATCACCGTCCACCGCGATCACCAGATCCGCACCCGGCGTCCACAGTCGGTCCGCGATACCGTCCATCGCACCCGGAACCGGTTGGGGGCAGCGCAGATCGGTGATCACTTCGGTGCTGCGGTATCCGTGCACTCCGGCTCGGCCCTCGGCATCGACGGCCAGCCGGACGCGGGTGCGCCAGCCGCCGGTGGCGTCGGCCGGATATCCGGCGATCGGCTCCACGGTGATATCTCGTTCGATTCCGGCGATGCGATGCAGTTGCTCCGCCACCACCGCCGCCTTCAGCGCCCGCTGCGCGGCGGGAGTAGCGAAGGAGAAATCGCAGCAGCCCGCGCCACCGGGACCGGAGACGGGACAGGTGGCGGGAACGCGATCCGGGGATGCCTCCAGGATTTCGATCGCATCGGCACGGCAGAACGAACCCCCGCGATCCTCGGTGACCCGCACTCGAACCAGTTCATCGGGTAGCCCGTGTCGCACGAAGACTACCCGGCCCTCGTGCCGCGCGACACAGAATCCGCCGTGCCCGGGCGGGCCGAGCCGCACCTGGAAGGTGTTCGAGCGCCAGTCGGTCACCCTCGGTCCTCGTACCCGCGCCGCACCGCACCGGGCGCATTCACCACACCGGCCTGCCTGGCCTTCGCGGACGACGTCAACTGCCACGGCACACTCGTCACCATGACACCCGGCTCGAACAGCAACCTGCCCTTGAGCCGCAACGCGCTCTGGTTGTGCAGAATCTGCTCCCACCAGTGTCCGACAACGTATTCCGGAATGAATACGGTCACCACATCGCGCGGCGAATCGCGCCGCACCCGCTTGACGTAATCCAATACCGGCTTGGTGATTTCGCGATAGGGCGATTCGATCACCTTGAGCGGCACCGTGATATCGCTGCGCTCCCACTCCCGCACCAGCGCCCTGGTGTCGGCCTCGTCGACGTTCACCGTCACCGCCTCCAAAGTATCGGGGCGGGTCGCGCGCGCGTAGGCCAACGCCCGGCGCGTCGGCAGATGCAGTTTGGACACCAGCACGATCGAATGCGACCGACTCGGCAGCACGCCGTCCCATTCGTGCTCATCGAGTTCGCGGGAAACCGAATCGTAGTGCCGCCGAATGAGTTTCATCACAACGAAGATCGCCACCATGGTGCAGATCGCGATCCAGGCACCGGCGAAGAACTTGGTGATCAACACGATGACCAGCACCGTCCCGGTGGCACTGAGCCCGATCGCGTTGATCACCCGCGAACGCTTCATCCGCGCCCGCTGCGACGGATCGGTTTCGGTGCGCAACAACCGGGTCCAGTGCCGCAGCATGCCGGTCTGGCTGAGCACGAACGAGACGAAAACCCCGACGATGTACAGCTGGATGAGTTTGGTCACCTCGGCGCCGAACACCACGACGAATGCGACGGCCGCACCCGAGAGGAACAGAATGCCGTTGCTGAACGCCAATCGGTCGCCGCGGGTGTGCAACTGCCGTGGCAGGTAACGGTCCTGCGCCAGAATCGAACCCAGCACCGGGAAGCCGTTGAACGCGGTATTCGCGGCGAGCACCAGGATCAGCGCGGTCACCGTGGTGATGAAGAAGAACCCGATCGGGAAGCCGTGGAAGACGGTTTCGGCCAGCTGGGCGATGAGCGTCTTCTGGTGGTAGTCCGCAGGCGCGCCGATCAACTCGGATTCGTTGTGCGCGTACACGATCCCGATCTTCTGGGCCAGGATGATGATGCCCATCAGCAGCGCGATCGCGATGCTGCCGAGCATCAGCAGCGTGGTCGCGGCGTTGCGCGACTTGGGTTTCCGGAATGCGGGCACACCATTGCTGATCGCCTCGACACCGGTGAGCGCGGCACAGCCGGAGGAGAACGCCCGCGCGATCAGGAAGGTGAACGCGAGTCCGTATAGGTGCTCCTCCTCGGCATTGAGCTGGAAGCCCGCCGATTCGGCACGCAGGTCGTCGCCGAGTACGAAGATGCGGAACAGCCCCCAGCCCAGCATCGCGAACATGCCGAAGATGAAGGCGTAGGTCGGAATCGCGAAGGCGACACCCGATTCCCGGATGCCGCGCAGATTGATCGATGTCAGCACGACGATGGCGACGACCGCGAACAACACCTTGTGCGTAGCGACGAACGGAATCGCGGACCCGATATTCGACGCCGCCGAGGAGATGGATACCGCCACCGTGAGCACATAGTCGACGAGCAGCGCACTGCCGACGGTGAGCCCGGCGTTGGGCCCGAGATTCGTGGTGGCGACCTCGTAGTCACCGCCGCCGGAGGGGTAGGCGTGCACGTTCTGCCGATAGCTGGCGACCACCACGGCCATCACGAACGAGACGGCCAGACCAACCCAGGGCGCGTAGACGTAGGCAGAAATGCCCGCCACCGAAAGAACAAGGAAGATTTCCTCCGGAGCGTAGGCCACCGAGGACATGGCATCGGAGGCGAACACCGGAAGCGCGATTCGCTTCGGCAGCAGGGTGTGGCCCAGCGCATCGCTACGGAAAGGCCTGCCCAGCAGCAAACGTTTGGCTGCCGTCGTCAACTTGGACACTGGAGCGAGCATAGATCCCCGCAGGATGCAGCGCTCCCTCGGCCGGTTCGCGTCGTATGTTTGGTTGACAGGCGGAGGGGAAATTGGGCCATGGAAACATCTGGCGGGTACGGTTCGATGCCGAGGTAAGCAAACCGAACGCCCCGCGGCGCGAGCTCACGGCCCGAAGGCGGTAGCTTGCGTAACCACGTAGGGCCTGCGAGTGCCGCCAATTGAACACAGTTTCCAGGAACGAGGTTGCGGTGTACGTAGTGATCATGGGTTGCGGACGGGTCGGCTCATCGCTGGCACGCGCCCTGGTCCGAGTCGGCCATGAGGTCACCGTGATCGACCGGGATCACAGCGCCTTCCTGCGCCTCGGCGAGGACTTTCCGGGCGAGCGGGTGGTCGGTGTCGGCTTCGACCGGGATGTGCTGACCCGCGCGGGAATCGAGCGGGCCGACGCCTTCGCCGCGGTCTCCTCCGGTGACAACTCCAACATCATCTCCGCGCGGGTGGCCCGGGAAATGTTCGGTGTGCAGCGCGTGGTCGCGCGCATCTACGACGCCAAACGCGCCGCCGTCTACGAGCGCCTCGGCATTCCGACCATCGCCACCGTGCCGTGGACCACCGACCGCTTCCTCACCACGCTGATCGGGGACGGCGGCACCACCACCTGGCGGGATCCGACGGGCACCGTTGCGGTAGCCCAGTTGACGCTGCACGAGGAGTGGTACGGGCGCACCGTGCGCGATCTGGAGCGCAATGTGGGCGCCAGGGTCGCCTTCATCATCCGGTTCGGTCAGGGCCTGCTCCCCGAGAGCAAGACCGTGGTCCAAGCCGACGACGTCGTCTATGTCGCAGCCACCTCCGGCTCCGTAGGCGAGGCCGTCGCCTTGGCCGGTAAGCCCCCAGCAAGCGAGGACTGAAATGAAAGTGGCGATCGCCGGAGCCGGCGCAGTCGGCCGATCGATAGCCAGGGAGCTATTGCGCGGCGGCCATCGGGTGATGCTGCTCGAGCGCCAGCTCGATCACATCGACCCCGCCGCCATCCCGGATGCCATCTGGGTCCATGCCGACGCGTGCGAACTCGCGCTGCTGGAGGACGCGGGCCTGCAGACTTACGAGGTCGTCATCGCCGCCACCGGTGACGATAAGACGAATCTGGTGCACAGCCTGCTCGCCAAGACCGAATTCGGCGTGCGCCGGGTGGTGGCGCGGGTCAACGACCCACGCAATGAATGGCTCTTCGATGCGTCCTGGGGCGTCGATGTCGCCGTGTCGACGCCGCGGCTGCTGGCCTCGCTGGTGGAAGAGGCGGTCTCGGTCGGCGATCTGGTCCGGTTGATGACGCTGCGGCAGGGTCAGGCCAATCTGGTGGAGATCACCCTGCCCAGCGATACCGCCTTGGCGGGCAAGCCGGTCCGCACGCTCACCCTGCCGCGCGACGCCGCCCTGGTGACGATTCTGCGCGGCGGCCGCGTGATCGTGCCGCAGCCCGACGACCCCTTCGAGGGCGATGACGAGCTGTTGTTCGTGACCTCCGTGGAGGCCGAGGAAGACCTGCGGGTGGCGCTGGCCACGCACGGTATCAAACCCTGACTCCCCGACAAGGCTGATACGGATCAGCGCCTGTCCGACCTCAGGATGCGGCCGCGAGCTGCGCGCGCAGCTTGTTCAGCGCGCGATGCTGCATGACCCGAACCACGCCGGGACTGGTGCCGATGGCCTCGGCGGTCTGCGCTGCGGTCCAGCCGAGCACGATCCGCATCACCAGCACCTCGCGGTGCGCGGGCGCCAGGATCTTCATCAATTCCCGGGTGGCCTCGCGACGTTCGGACGCGATCGCCCACTCTTCGGGGCCCGCAGCCGTCGATGCCGTATCGGGCACCTCGTCGACCGGGTACATCGGGTGCAGCTGCGAACGCCGGAACGCGTCGGCCACCTTGTTGGCCGCGATGCCGTAGACGAACGCCAGGAACGACTTGCCCTGATCGCGGTAGCGCGGGATGGCGTTGACGGTGGCCAGCAGGATCTCCTGCACCACATCGTCGGCCGTGACGTGCAGATGTGCGGTATTGCCAAGGCGCGCACCGCAATACCGGCGCACGAGCGGGTGGACCAGCCGGATGATCTCGGTGACCGCCGCGCGGTCGCCCGCGGCCGCCGGACCGATCAACTTATCCAGTTCGGCCGATACCCGGCGGCTCTCCGACAGGGCCGGGTTGTGGTGGGCCTGGTTTTTCGACAGTGTCGCAATGTTGTGCTCGGTAGCCAACTTCCGAGTCCTTCCTCGCCGATCGTGCTTTTTTGCTTGCACTGATCGTCTGATGAACTCGGTCGCCCAACCAGGCACCCCAGGGTGGGTACTCCCCCACCTCCGGCGGCGATTCGTTAACACCCCAGCGGAATTCGGGGCGGGAATTCCTAGGCCGTTTCGGCGGCCGTATCCCGGCGCACCGGCAAATGTCCGGCCCGGCGCACCGCCCACACGGTCACGGCCAGCGCGACGGCGGTCAGCGGCCACCCCATCGCGATGCGCGCGAAGGCCAGCCAGCCGGTGCGATCGGTGTCGTAGAGCTGTGACTGCACCAGATAGCGCGCGCCGAACACGATCACCCAGGTGGTGGTCGCCAGGTCGTAGAGGCGCACGACGCGGCGGTCGGACCGCCATTCGGTGCCGTGGCCGTTGAGCACACCCCAGATCACGCCGACCAGCGGCCAGCGCACCAGCATCGACACCAGGAACACCCCGGCGTAGACCAGGCTGGTGTAGATGCCGAACAGGAAGAAGCCTTTCGCCTCACCCATGCGGTAGGCGATGAACGCGCAGATGCCCACCCCGAGGAAGCCCGAGATCGCGGGCTGGATGGGGCTGCGCCGCACCAGCCGCCACACCAGAATCGCGGCGGCCACGCCGAGTGCCGACCAGATCGCCGCGGTGAGCCCGGCGAAGGTGTTCACGGGCACGAAGACCAGCACCGGCAGCGTCGAGTAGATCAGGCCGCTGAAGCCGCCCAGCTGCTCGAGGAGGGTTTGTTCGGCCTCTTCGGTTTCGGCGTCTACAGAGCGATCTACGACGTCGGACGGGCCCGCGTCGATCGGCTCACGACCTCGGGTGTGGATCTCGGCGGCGTTCTCGTTGCTCGATGGCATACGTCAGCTGTTCTCACGCAATTCGTAGTAGGGGTTGTAGATCACCTTACGACCATCCCGGTCACCCACACGACCGCGGACGAGGATCTTGCGTCCGGGTTCGATACCGGGAATCCGGCGGCGACCGATCCACACCAGACTGATGGCATCGGTGCCGTCGAAGAATTCTGCCTGAACACTGGCGCCGACGGACTTCGGACACGCCTCGACACTGCGTAGTCGGCCGAGCATGGTCGCCTCGTCACCGCGCTGACAGTCCGAGGCCCGGCAGGCACCCGACGCATCGGCCGATTCGGCGAGTTCCTCGGCGTCCAACTGATCGAGATCCTCGGTCAGTCTGCGGCTCAGACGGCGAAAATAACCTGAGGCGGCGGATGACATTTGACGCTCTCCTGCGTGGAGCAAGACGACGTGGGTCCCACGCCATCATGGTTGTTCCGGTGACGACCGGCTTAAGGCCGTATACCCGCCACTGTAGATGGGCAACCATCCCCCCGCTACGCTCGGACCGGTGTTCGACTCCCCACATTTCGCGCCGGACCGCAGCGGCCGCGCCCCGATCGCCGTGGCGTTGCCGGGAACCGGTTCGGATGCCGACTTCGCTCGCCGCGCCTTCGGACCGGCTTGTGCGGCACGCGGAATCGAATTCATCGCCGTCGAACCCGACCCGCGCGGAGTGGTTGCCGGGTATCGGGCGGCGCTCGACGAGGCCGCCGGGCACGGGCCGGTCCTGGCCACCGGGATCTCCCTCGGCGCGGCGGTCGCACTCGAATGGGCGGCTGAACATCCCGGGGCAGCAACCGGTGTAGTGGCGGCGCTACCGGCCTGGACCGGTCCCGATACCGCCGCGTGCCCGGCCGCGCTCAGCGCTGCCGCCACCGCGGCCCAGTTGCGCGCGGACGGGCTCGACGCGGTGATCGAACGCATGCGCGCGAGCAGCCCGCGCTGGCTCGCCGACGCGCTCACCCAGTCCTGGCATGCGCAGTGGCCGCGGCTGCCCGAGGCGCTGCAGGAGGCCGCCGACTACAAGTGGCCCGATGCGGAACGACTCGGCACCGTCGAGGTGCCCGTCACCATCGTCACCGCTGTCGACGATCCGGTGCACCCGCTGTCGGTCGCCGAGGAATGGGCCGAGCTGATCCCGCGCGCCGAGCTGATCCGGATCACCCTCGACGAACTCGGCGCGGATCCCGCGATTCTCGGAAACGCGGGACTCGCGGCGTTCTAGTTCAGCCCGAGCTGCTGCATGGCGGAGCCGTCCGCACCGCGTCGCGGTTCATTGGGCATACGCGGCGGGACCAGCGGCTGGGGTGTGGGCTGGACCGCGGCCTGCTGTGCGGCCACCGCCTGCTGCTGTGCGTCCACCTGCGCCTGATGCGCGGCGGCCAGCTGCTCGGCCAGTTCCGGTGGCAGCACGACGGCCAGCGGCTCGCGCACCGGCATCGGATCGTCGCCGCGCCGAATCACGGTCTCGGTCAAGATCGCTCGCGCGGCCCGCACCAGCGGCCCACCGTCATCGGCGGCGCCCTGCGGCCCCGCCGCCACCAGCCGCACCATCCATCGCGGACCATCCACCCCGATGAAGCGCAGGTCCGCGCCCTCGGTGATGGCGAGCAGTTCCCGGCCCCACGGTCCGGTCTCCACCGCGACCCTGGCGCCGTCCTTGCGTAGCGATTCGGCCAGATCCGCTGCCACCGAACGCCATTGGCCCGCCGACTTGGGCGCGGCATAGGCCGCGACAGTGATCCGACCGTGTTCGGTCGCCAGGTGCACCGCCTGCGGCGTGCCGTCCGGGGTCATCTCGACCTGTAATTGGCCGCCCGGCGGCACCGGCAGGATCACCGAACCCAGATCGAGGCGCTGATCGGACACGTTGTCCAGCAGCTCGGCCACCTCGTCGTAGTCGTACGGGCCGGATTTGGGCATGTCCACGACATCGTCATCGTCGTCGTAGTCGTGCTCGTCGTACTCGGATTCGTCGTACTCGGGTTCGTCGTCGTAGTGCGCGGCGACGTAAGCGGCTGGGACGATCGGATTCTCGTCGGTGATCGGATCGATGATGGGGTTCTCGTCGGTGATCGGCTCATCGTCGTAACCCGCGTCGCCGTAGGCGGCGTACTCGCCGTATTCGTCGACGTAGTCGTCGTATCGGTCCTCGGCGTATTCATCACGTCCGCCGGACTTGCGTCTCTTCCCGAACATGCCGGTCATGCCTCCTTGCCGAGAGTGGCCGCCGCGTCGGCCGACGCGGCCAGACTGGCGTGGCCACCGCTCGACCCGTAACCGCCCGCACCCCGCGTGGTGTCGTCGAGTACGTCGACCTCCACGAAATCGACCAGTTCCACCCGCTGCACCAGCAACTGCGCGATCCGATCGCCGCGACGTAATTCGATCGGGGTGCGCGGATCGTGATTGATCAGGCACACCTTGATTTCGCCCCGATAGCCCGCATCGACGGTGCCCGGCGTATTCACCACGGACAGACCGGTTTTCGCGGCGAGTCCGGACCTGGGATGGATCAGGCCGACCGTGCCGACCGGCAGTGCGACCGCGACACCGGTGCCGACCAGCACGCGCTCCCCCGGTTCGATGATGACGTCCTCTGTAGTGCACAGGTCCACGCCCGCGTCTCCGTGGTGGGCACGCGTTGGCACGGGGATGCCGGGATCAAGCCGCAGCAAGGGTATGGGTGAAAGGGCGCTCACGTTCACCGAGCCTACGCGTACGCCCTCGACCTCAGTGAATTAGTGTTGAGTCGTGTCGGACCAGCCCAACCCAGTGACTATGGACGAACAACAGCGAAGCTTCGAGCCCTACCGCGAGCGCCTGTGGGTGCCGCTGTGGTGGTGGCCGATCGCGTTCGCCATCGCCGGGTTGCTGGCCGCCGAAATCCATATGGGCGCACCGGGTCTGCGCGCCTGGTTGCCCTACGCGTTGCTGTTTCCGGTACCGGTGTGGGTGCTGTTGTGGCTGAGCCGTCATCGGGTGGAGGTCGCCCAGGACGGTTCCGGCATCCGCGAACTCCGCGCCGATCGCGCGCATCTGCCGGTGAACTTCGTGGCCAGATCGGCCACGGTGGCCCCCACCGCCAAGAGTGCGGCGCTGGGCCGCCAGCTCGACCCCGCCGCCTATGTCCAACATCGGCCATGGGTGGGGCCGATGGTGCTACTTGTACTCGACGACCCGGACGATCCGACGCCGTACTGGTTGATCAGTACGCGACGGCCGGACCGGGTCTTGGCCGCGCTTGGCATACCTGGCTGAGGCCGGGCGTGCCGAGCGCGGGCTGACCGTTGATCTCGGCTGGAGATCAGATCTCGCGCCGGAGATCAGGCTGCACAGTCCATGCAGATCAGCTGACCGCCACTCTCACTGGCCAGCCTGCTCCGGTGATGGACCAGGAAACAGCTGGAACAGGTGAACTCGTCGGCCTGCTTCGGGATCACCCGAACTGTCAGGACTTCCTCGGACAAGTCCGCGCCGGGAAGCTCGAACGACTCCGCGGTATCGGATTCGTCGATATCCACGACGGCGGACTGTGCCTCGTTGCGACGAGCCTTCAGCTCCTCCAGCGAATCTTCCGACACTTCGTCGGATTCAGTGCGCCTCGGTGCGTCATAGTCAGTTGCCATGTCGTCTTCCCCTCGTCCTTACTCCGTATATCCCGGACCGGGCCACTCACACCGATTCCCTCGGAATCGGAATGACCAGCTCCGCCCCGCCGGTGGTGCACGTCACACGTACACCGGTCCCCTATCAGCGCGGATCATGCGGACCCACCTTTGATAGCGCTCGGTAAACGCAGGACATGCCCTTCTTGTTCCCGCGACCGACCACCGTTTTGGGCTGCGATGTTTCGATCTGGGCCGCCAGACAATAGCGGACGCCACGGCAAAAGTCGCAATCAAAACACAGACGATTCGAAACTGAGGGGTAATCGACACCAACCGTGAACTCGCCGAGACCTTACGCACTGGCGCGGACACATTTTCGTAGAGTATGCACGTGGTTTCACTCATCACCGAAGGCAGCGCAACGGATCGAACGGGTCAACCCTTCCTCCGGCGACGCAACCAGCCATGGTTGATCCTGGTCGGCGTCCTACTCCTGATCTGCACCGTGGTGTGGATCAAGGCCCTGACCACCGAGGACAGCAGCGGAACCGCGATGGCGTGCAATTCGCCGAGCCCGGCCACCGACGCGAAATCGCCCCAACCGGCCCCGATGGGTCAGCGGGTGGGGCAATCGCGGCTGACCGACGTCGAACCGGCGGCACTGGCCTCGTCGAAGGTCCGCGTGCTGAACGCGAACAACAAGAGCGGTCAGGCCTCGCACATCGCCTCGGCGCTCGGCGATCTGGGCTTCGCGAGCGCGCCGGGACAGCAATTCGGTAACGATCCGGTTTATGTCAACGGCGACCTGAACTGCACCGGCCAGATCCGCTTCGGCGTGAACGGCCGACCGGCCGCCGCCTCGGTCCAGTTGGTCGCGCCGTGCGCCGAGCTGATCGAGGATCAGCGCAACGACGACACCGTGGACCTGGTGCTCGGTTCGGTATTCGGCGAATCGCTGCGGCCGAGCCCCGACGCCGAGGAAGTGCTGAAATCGCTGAAGAATCCGGCACCGGGCGGATCGACGTCCATCGATCCCAAACTGCTGTCCGCGGCGCGCACGGCACGCTGCTGACCTTTCCTGAACCGACCTTCATCGCCCCGGTCTGCCGCTTCGGCAGACCGGGGCGATCCGTTTTCAGGCGTCCGGGATCGCGGTGGTCGCGCCGACACGCTCGAACAGTTCGGTCAACTCGTTCGCGACGCCCGGTGCGGCGGCAACGACCAGCTCACCTGCCGCACCCGGGCTGGTCGCCGCGGGCAAGCGCAGCGCCGCACCCGCCTCCGCGGCGATCAAAGCACCCGCCGCCCAGTCCCACGCGTTGAGTCCGTGTTCGTAGTACGCGTCGACGCGGCCCTCGGCGACGAAGCACAGATCCAGTGCCGCCGCGCCGAGGCGGCGGATATCGCGGATCTCCGGCAGGATCTGCGCGATCAGCTCCGCCTGCCTGGCCCTGCGGTGTTTGCCGTACGCGAATCCGGTGGCCACCAAAGCCATCGCCGCCGATCGCACCGGCGTGCAGCGCAGGTGTTCCACGGCGCCGTCACCGGTCACCTTCGTGGCTCCCATCCGCAGTCCGGCGCTGTAGGTGGCCGCCCGCGCGACATCGACCACCGCCCCGGCGACGGGTTGTCCGTCGCGCATCGCGGCCACCGAAATCGCATAGCCCGGAATGCCGTACAGGAAGTTCACGGTGCCGTCGATCGGGTCCACCACCCAGTGCACGGTATCCCCGTCACCGCCGGCCAGGCTGCCGCCGCCCTCCTCACCGAGGATCGGATCGCCGGGACGCGCTTCGTCGAGCAGCCGCCGGATCAGATCCTCGGTCTCGGTATCGACGATCGTCACGGGATCGGTGGGGTGGCCCTTGGCCTGCACGACCCCGTCGCGCGCGCCCTCCGGACCGAATACCTCGGGCCGGCGCGAGCGCACATGCGCGGCCGCGGTTTCGGCGAGTTGGACCGCGATCCGGCGCAATTCGGCGACATCCGCCGATGGCGTCGCGGGCGGGCGGGCGGTAACTGGCGCTGTGGTCTCCGGCATGCCCCCATGCCATCACACATCCTCGGCGAACGGGAACCGATGCCCGCCCATTACTCTTGTCGTGCACGACACAACGCCGTCGTCGGGCACAACACCGCATGCTCCGCGACCAGCCGGTGGTGAGCTCCTGTGCGGCGGCGCGTTCATCACATCGGCCAGCACAGGGAACGAGGGAACGTCATGTCCGCTCGGGGGCACGCATTCGGTATCGATATCGGTGGCAGCGGCGTCAAGGGCGCCGCGGTGGATCTGGCCACCGGAGCATTGGTCCATGAGCGGATAAAGATCCTCACACCGCATCCCTCGACACCGCAGGCGGTCGCCGACGCGGTCGCCGAACTGGTCGCCCAGGCCGATTGGGACGGCCCGGTCGGCATCACGCTGCCCTCGGTCGTGCTGGAAGGCGTCGCGCAGACGGCCGCCAATATCGACAAGGCATGGATCGGCACCGACGCGCGGGCGCTGTTCTCCGCGGCACTCGACGGCCGCGCCGTCACCGTGCTCAACGACGCCGACGCGGCCGGTCTGGCCGAAGATCGCTACGGCGCGGCAAAGGAATTCGACGGTCTGGTGGTGCTGCTGACCTTCGGCACCGGCATCGGCTCGGCGCTGCTGTTCCACGGCACGCTGGTGCCCAATACCGAACTCGGCCATCTCGAGATCGGCGGCATGGAGACCGAACACCGCGCCGCCGCCTCGATCAAGGATCGCGACGGCCTGACCTACGAGCAGTGGGCCGCCCAGGTCAGCATTGCGCTCAGCGGCCTGGAGAATTTGTTCTGGCCGAAGGTCTTCGTCGCAGGTGGCGGCATCAGTCGCGATGCCGAACAATGGATTCCATTGCTCACCAACCGAACCCCGGTGATTCCCGCCCGACTGGAGAACACCGCGGGCATCGTGGGGGCGGCCATGGCCATCGATGCGGGCATCGCACCGTAGACGCGCGGAGGGTGCGGCATTAGCCGTTGCCGGGATCGTGCCGTAGGTACCCTGGTTCGATCGTTACAATGGAACGTACTCCGGCCGCGAGCCGGAAACCCCAGACCCGGCGCTCAGCCGGTGAAACCCGACAGACCGCTCCGCCGGAACACCACTCTGGCGTGACGCCGCACGAGACCGTCACGAAAGGGCGTACGTGGTAGCCACGACTCGTCAGACCGCCGAATCGGCCGATGCCGACTCCGCAGATGTAACCGAAGCACGGCCGGTCCGCAAGGCTGCCGCGAAGAAGGCCCCGGCCAAGAAGGCCGCTGCCAAGAAGGCTCCGGCCAAGAAGGCCGCCGCCGCGAAGGCGACGAAGGGCCCGGCCAAGAAGGCCGGACCGAAGAAGGCCGGACCCGACGGCGAACCCGGCGGCGACGAGAACCTCGAGGCCGAGGATCTCGACATCGAGGATCTCGGCGATCTCGAGGTCTCCGAGGACGATCTCGCCGACGAGGCCGAGGAACTGGTCGAGGACGTCGCCGAGGAAGTCGAGGAGGGCGAGGCCGAAGAACCGTCCGCCGCGGACAAGGCCTCCGGCGACTTCGTCTGGGACGAGGAGGAATCCGAGGCGCTGCGTCAGGCCCGCAAGGATGCCGAACTCACCGCATCGGCCGACTCGGTGCGCGCCTACCTCAAGCAGATCGGCAAGGTCGCGCTGCTCAACGCCGAGGAGGAGGTCGAACTCGCCAAGCGGATCGAGGCCGGTCTCTACGCGGCGGAGAAGGTGCGCGAATTCGCCGAGCAGGGCGAGAAGCTGCCGGTCGCGATGCGCCGCGACTACACCTGGATCGTTCGCGACGGCAACCGCGCCAAGAACCATCTGCTGGAAGCCAACCTGCGTCTGGTGGTCTCGCTTGCCAAGCGCTACACCGGCCGCGGCATGGCATTCCTGGACCTGATCCAGGAGGGCAACCTGGGGCTGATCCGCGCGGTGGAGAAGTTCGACTACACCAAGGGCTACAAGTTCTCCACGTACGCCACCTGGTGGATCCGGCAGGCCATCACCCGCGCCATGGCCGATCAGGCCCGCACCATCCGCATCCCGGTGCATATGGTCGAGGTCATCAACAAGCTCGGCCGCATCCAGCGCGAGCTGCTCCAGGATCTGGGCCGCGAGCCCACCCCGGAGGAGTTGGCCAAGGAAATGGACATCACGCCGGAGAAGGTCCTCGAGATCCAGCAGTACGCGCGTGAGCCCATCTCGCTGGACCAGACCATCGGCGACGAGGGCGACAGCCAACTCGGCGACTTCATCGAGGACTCTGAGGCCGTCGTCGCGGTGGACGCGGTGAGCTTCACCCTGCTGCAGGATCAGCTGCAGTCGGTGCTGGAGACGCTGTCCGAGCGCGAGGCAGGCGTGGTTCGGCTGCGCTTCGGCCTGACCGACGGCCAGCCGCGCACCCTCGACGAGATCGGCCAGGTCTACGGGGTCACCCGTGAGCGCATCCGGCAGATCGAGTCGAAGACCATGAGCAAGCTGCGCCACCCGAGCCGCTCGCAGGTCCTGCGCGACTATCTCGACTAGTTCGTTCTGCTCGCTTTCCGAAGCGCCCGCGCCTGACAGCGCGGGCGTTTCGTTTTTTCGCAACCGGCCTCCTTGTCGTTCGGTCGACCGGCAACTTCGCCCGCATTCGCTCCGCCTACGGTCCCGCTATCGGCGAATCCGGCTGCACCCATTGGGGTTTTCAACCGCATCGAGCCGAATTGCTTCTGCAACAGTCACTTTCGGCGTTCTGCCGCGCAACCGATCAGCCACGGGGCGGCAAACGAGACAGCGTCCGGCTCGCTAACCAATTCGGGTTTCAATCAAACCTAAAAGTGACCGAAACCACTTCTGCGAAACCGGATTTCGGCTCCCATCGGGTCGACGGCTGTCGTATCGTCTGACCCGCTGTTGTTTCAATCGCCGATGCTTTTTCTTCGGCAGTGGGGGCGTGCGTGCTCGACATCTACCATTTCAGTTACGGTCTACTGACCCCGCTGCTGGCCTACACCATGTCGGTCACCGGATGCCTGCTCGGCTTGCAGTGCGCCGCACGCGCCCGCAGCGGCAAGGATCGGATCGGCTGGCTGCTCGGCGCGGCGGTCGCCATCGGCGGCACCGGCATCTGGGTCATGCATTTCATTGCGATGCTGGGCTTTTCGATCCGCGGCACCGAGATCCGGTACGACATTCCGCTCACCCTGCTCAGCGCGATCACCGCGATAGCCGTGGTCGGCATCGGGCTGTTCATCGTGGTCAAACCCGAACCGTCGCTGCGCGGCCTGCTGGCCGGGGGTGCGATCACCGGCCTCGGCGTCGGGGCCATGCATTACATGGGCATGTATGCCATGAAGTCGAATGCGATGATCAGCTATGACGCGCGGCGGGTCGGGCTGTCGTTGGTCATTGCGGTGGTGGCGGCCACGGTTGCACTCTGGTTCACGTTGCGGGTCAGGGGATTCTTCGCAACCATCGGCGCCGGACTGATCATGGGTGTGGCCGTTTGCGGCATGCATTACACCGGGATGTCGGCGATGCATGCGCACACCGGAGATATGCACGCCCCGGAAGGGACCGGTGCCATGGAGCTGATCGCGCCGATCATCGTCGTGATCAGCGTGGTGACGATGCTGCTGCTCATCAGCGTCAGCCTGACCGAGATCGATCGCAGTGTAGAACTGCCGCCGCTGCGCATCGCACCGCGCGCCAAAACCGATCCGCTACCGCCGCTGCCGCCGGTGGAACCGCAGATACTGCCGACCGCGTACTGGCCGACGCGGACCGAGGTACCGCGCCACTGAACCCATCGAAATCGCCTGTGCGACAAGCACCCACGACGATCTCACCGGGCGATGCGACTCAGTCCCTGGTCGGCCAGTAGCGCGCCGGGCGCGGTCCGCGCGCACCGTCGTAGGCCGGATCCTCGACATCGGTGATGCCGATATGCAGTAGCAGCATCATGGTGACCATGCCGACGCCGACCGTCAGCGGAGTCAGCAGTTGTGTCGCGCCCGCGCCCGCGGGTGGGTGCATGCGCTGGCCGTTCTGCACATGCATCGCGAACATGCCCGTGTAGTGCATACCGCAGACCGCGACGCCCATCACCAGCGCCGCGCCGATGGTGGCCAGGGTGCCGCGGATATGCAGCGCGAACCAGAGCGCCGCCGTCGCGGCGATCACCGCGATCACCATGGACACCAACACTATTCGTCCGTCGTATTCGATGACCGCGTCGGATTTCATCGCATACATGCCGGAATAGTGCATGGCACCGACACCGACGCCGGTGATCGCACCACCGATGTACAGCGCCACCGGCTCCAATCCCGGCAGCTGCGCGACCCGTAATCCGATCCACACCACCACCATCGCGATAACCGCGCTGAGCAGGGTGATCGGCACGTCGTAGCGGATCGATGCGCCGTGGATCGAAAAGCCCAGCATGGCAATGAAATGCATGACCCAGATCCCGGTGCCGCCGATCGCGACGGCCGCGGCGACGAGCCATCCGGCGTGGCCGCTACCGGCCCGCGCCCGAACCACGCACCGCAGCCCCAGCAATGATCCGGTGAATGACATCAGATACGCAACAACCGGCGTGAGCAACCCGTGGCTGAAGTGATCGATTTCCAGCACGCGAACTCCCTCGTTGGGCTGACGTCGACCGTCATCGCGACAGTGCGAGCCTGCCCGCTTCTAAGAACCAGCAGGTAGGCGATTTACAGTACTACCGTCCGCTAAATTTGTCATGGGATGAATCCGATCAGTGAGACAGTGCCCGCTATCCGTCGGCGATCACCTGTGCCCGATACATACCGAACGGTCCCCGCCGCTGAATCCTGCCGATCGCCACCGCCCGGCAATCGATCAGCACTGATATTGCTGGGCCACAATGGATCTCATGAATTCACCGGTCGACACCAGGCGTTCGCGCATTTGCAAGAACACCACAGCAATTTCGGTACGCATGCCGAATCTCATTGCGGCCCAGTGCCGCCGAGCTGGATGAGGTTCGGGTCGCCAACCGGACTCGACCGGCATCGTGTGCTCGCGGCGGGTCTGCACCATTCGCGCCGAACCCACAGAGCCTGCTCTCTTGGTCGGCGGACTCCGCGGCGCCGACGTTGCTGCGGGTGCGAATCGACGTCAGGGCGGAAAGACCAGCTCAGGTGAGCCAGGACACAGACCGGGCGGGTCTGCGCGCAGAAGTTCCCCGGAACCGGCAGACTCGTGCATGTGGTTGCCCCCACTTTGCGCCGAATCCACTCCCCCTGGACGCAGACCGTCGACCTCGGTGACGAATTGCGTGCGGTCTGGTCATGGGCGCGGCGGCCCCGATTGATGCGCCGACTGTTGCCCGAACTGCGCCAGGACCTGTCCGGCGCACCGGCCAGCACGGCCTACGCGTTCACCTTGTTTGTCACCTGGTGGACGCTGCGCGGCGTCGGCGATTCGGTGGAGCGCAGGCTGATCTTCTCGGCCTCCACCAACCTCTACAACATGCAGCACAACCCGATCCAGGTGCTGGTGGCCTCGGCGTTCTGGACTCAGGGGCAATTTCCGTGGGTCACCATCGCGGAGATTCTGGTGGTCATGGGCTTCGCCGAACGCTGGCTCGGCACCAGTCGCTGGATCCTGCTGTTCGCGACCGGACATATCGGCGCGACGCTGCTCACCGTCACTACCATCGACCATGCCATCGACCACCACGTCATCCCGGTGCGGGTGGAGTATGCGGCGGATGTCGGCACCAGCTACGGGTTCACCGCCGTTTTAGCGGCCATGGCGTTCCACTTCCGCGGTGTGGTCCGCGCACTGTGGGCGGGTGTCATCGTCGTATTCCTCGGCTCGGCGCTGCTGATCGGACCGACCTTCACCGACTACGGGCATATGTGCGCGGCCCTGATCGGTTTGGCGGTCGGATTCGTCGCGTCGACTTTCTGGCGGCGCATCGAACGTCTTCGTTCCGAACGCGACGCGATTTCCGCGGCGCCGACACCGGCGTCGACGAATCGGCTCACGGTGCCCCGGATTCCCGCGGCCGCCGCCGATACCGGAACGAATTCCGTGGCGGCGCAGCCGCTATCCGGTGCTGACGGCGGGGCTGAAGCGGCGCTGCACCATGCCGATGACCGGTTCGACGACGCGGGCCGCGATCGGGCCGAGCACCGCCATCAGTAGGACATAGGCCGAGGCGAGTGCGGCGAGTTGGACGTCGACCGCACCCATGCCCACCGCCAAACCCGCGATGACAATGGAGAATTCACCGTGCGCGACCAGTGCCGCGCCCGCGCGCGCCCGCCCCGTCCGGCGGATACCCTGCCGACTCGCCGCCCACCAGCCGGTGGCGACCTTGGTCAGCACGGTGACCACTGCGAGCAGGATCGCCCAGCCGAGTACCGGCGGAATGGCCCGCGGATCGGTGCTGAATCCGAAGGCCACGAAAAAGATGGCCGCGAACAGATCCCGGATCGGTTCCAGCAGTTTGGTCGCCTCGTGCGCGGTGGAACCGGAGATCGCGATACCGAGCAGGAACGCGCCGACCGCCGCCGAAACATTCAGCGCCGATGCCAGACCGGCGACCAGCAGGGCCGCGCCGAGCAGCTTCAACAGGAATACCTCGCGGTCGGCGCTGTCCACGATCGCCGAGACGTACCGGCCGTAGCGCAGCGCGACGACCAAGACGACGGTGACAGTGGCCAGGGCCAGACCGAGCACGGTCAACCCGCTCAGCAAGCTCGTACCGGCCAGGATCGCGGTGAGGATCGGCAGATACATCGCCATCGCGAGATCCTCGAAGACCAGGATCGACAGGATCACCGGAGTTTCCCGGTTACCGAGGCGGCCGAGGTCGTTCAGCACCTTGGCGACAATGCCCGATGACGAGATGTAGGTGACCCCGGCCATGGTGATCGCTCCGGTCATCCCCCAGCCGAGTATCAGGGCGACCACCACGCCGGGCGTCGCGTTCGCGACGAGATCGACCAGACCTGCGGCCCAGGAGCGGCGCAATCCGGTCACCAATTCCGCCGCGGTGTATTCGAGGCCGAGCAGTAGCAACAGCAGTACGACGCCGATTTCGCCTGCGATATGGCCGAATTCGTTCGCGGCGCCCAGTTCTACCAAGCCACCCTGGCCGAAGGCCAGCCCGCCGAGCAGATAGAGCGGAATCGGGGACATGCCGAAGCGTGCCGCCACTCTCCCGAGCATGCCGAGGGTGAATAACACCCCCCCGAGCTCGATGAGGGCGAGCGCGGTTTCGTTCACGCTCTCACCCGTGCGTCAGGATCTTCGCGGCCGCGTCCAGACCGTCGGGGGTACCGACGACCACGAGTATGTCATCGGCGGTGAAAGTGAAATCCGGTCCCGGCGAGGGGTGCAACTGCCCCGCACGCATCACCGCGACGATGGAAGCCTTGGTGCGCGTGCGCATTCCGGTCTCGCCGAGGGTGCGGCCCTCGTACGGCGAATCCTCGGCGATGGGTAGCTGGCGGGTGGTGATCCCGGGTAGGTCGCGGTGATCCTCGCGCAGCTTCGCCACCAGCTGCGGCGAGCCGAGTAGGTTGGCGAGCACCGCGGCCTCGTCCGGAGTCAGCGGTACTTGCGCGGCGCAGGAGTCCGGGTCATCGGGTTTGGAGACGATCAGATCGATGCCGCCATCGCGGTGATCGACCACACCGATCCTGCGGCCCGACCGCAGCTGGAAGTCTTTGCGTACCCCGATCCCGGGTAGGGCGGTGACATCGACGTTCACACCTCCACCCTAACCGGCAAAAGCGGCTGACCGCCCAACAGCCCACCGACACTCATTCCTTCGGCGGACCCTGGGACGCGAGGGCATGTGCTGTGATGGGGCGATGCGACGGCACTGGGATGCTTTGTCGGCGACCGCGCAGGACGCGCTGGGCGCCGCCTTCGCGCTTGTACTCGGCGCCGCGCTCTATCTGACCGGCCTGTTCGAGATGGCCAGTGACCTGAGCCGCCACCCGTCGCTGCCGGTGCGGTTCGGGGTGCTCGCGCTGATCTGCGTGGCGAGCTTCCTGCGGCGTCGCATGCCGATGACGGCGCTCGGTATCGGGCTGATCCCGTTCGCCATCGATTTCGCATTCGGTCCGACAGTGCCGGTCTGGCTTATCTATTCGGATCTGATCTATTCGGGTGTGCTGTATGCCGCGCCCACGCGTTCGCGCTGGCTGGTCACGGTTTGCGGGGTGGTCTCGGCCGTACTGACCGTGCTGGCGCTCGTGCTCGGCGACTGGCGGGTCGCGGTGATCACCATCGCCGCGCTGTTCGCCTTCGTCGCGACGCCGCTGTGGTGGGCACTGTCGGTGCGCGGACACAAGGAGATCGCCGAGGCCGAACGCAAACGCGCACAGGCGATGACACTGGTCGCCGAATTGGATCGGCGCGCCGCCATCGCCGACGAACGCAAGACGATGGCGCGCGATCTGCACGACGTGATCGCGGGACACCTGTCGGCCATCGCCGTCCAGTCCGAAGCGGCGCTCGGGGTGCTGGCCCGGCAGGAAACCGATCCCACTGTCGCCGGGATCGTTTCGTCGATCCGGTCCAATAGCGTCAGCGCGCTGCAGGAAATGCGCACCATGATCGGTCTCCTGCGCCGCGACGACGGCGCCGAGGACGATGCGGCCGCGCCGCGCAAACTGGCTCAGCTGCCGATTCTCGTCGATGCGGCCCGCGCCGCCGGAATCACCGTGCGCGTGCGGGATTCACTGAACGGCACGGTGCTGCCGAGCGCGGTCGACCAGGCCGCCTACCGAATCGTGCAGGAAGCACTGACGAATGCCATGAAACACGCACCGGGACAGGAGGTCGATATCGATGTGCGTACGGAGGCAACGGATCTGGCCCTCTCGGTGCGCAATCCCACGGTACGGGCGCGCAATCGACCGCCCGACGACGCGCGCCACAGTGGTCTGATGAATATGCGGGAACGAGCCGCGGCGCTCGGCGGCACCTTCACCGCCGGACCTAGCGCCGACGGCTGGGAAGTCCTTGCGCGACTGCCGATCTCGACGACGGAGGTGTCATGATCCGGGTACTGATCGCCGATGACCACGGCGCGATCCGGGCCGGACTGCGGATGATCCTGGAGACCGCCGAGGGCATCGAAGTGGTCGGCGAGGCCGCCGACGGCGATATCGCGGTGGCGCAGGCCAAGGCGCTGCGCCCGGATGTGGTGCTGATGGATGTGCGCATGCCGGGCGTCGACGGCATCACCGCCACCGGCCGCATCACCGAAGACGCCTTGGCCAGGGTGCTTATCCTGACGACCTTCGACCTGGACGAGTATGTTTTCCGGACGCTGCGCGCCGGAGCGTCCGGCTTCGTGCTGAAATCCGTGTCGGGACAGGCACTTATCGATGCGGTGCGCGCGGTGGCCGCCGGTGACGGCGTGCTCGCGCCCGAGGTGACCGCCGCGGTGATCCATGCGTTCGCCTCGACCGATGGCGAACCGGCCCGGCCCGCGCCGGACGGCTTGGACAAGCTGACCGAACGCGAACGCGAGGTGCTCGACTGTCTCGGCGACGGTCTGTCCAATGCTCAGATCGCCACGCGGCTGTTCATCGGCGAGACAACAGTCAAAACACATGTCTCACGTGTGCTCACCAAACTCGGTGTGCGGTCTCGCGTTCAGGCCGCCATCGTGGCGCGCGAGGCCAGGAAGCGGTAGGTCAGGACGCCGGAAAGTTCGGGTCGAGCGCGGCGAAGGTGCCGTCCGACCCGGGCTGGTACTCCACTACTGCGGTGACCGCGCCGACCGGCAGCGGACCGTACAGATGTGGGAACAGCATCGATTCCGGATCGGTGGGCACGCCCGGTTCCCATTTCACCGGCGCGCCGACGCAGGCCGGATCGATGCGCAACAGCACCATGTCACGCCGTCCGGCGAACAATCGGTTGGCGGGCAGATGCGCCTGCTGTGGCGTGGACAGATGGATGAACCCGATCTCTTCGAACGACTCCGGGCGGTACTCGCCGGTTTGCCGGGCGCTCAGCCAATCGGCGAGTGTGCAAATGTGAACGAGCGTGTGAGTGTCATGGATCACGGGTAATCTCCCGGTAGACAACTGGATAGGCCTGTTCGTGATCGTGGTCGAGTGGAGTTCGATACGTAACCAGCGATGTTCGCCAGTAGCGAAATCCCAGGTGGTGTTATCGAAAACACACAGAATCACTTCCGGGAACAAAGCCCCCGTCCCGAACGTCTGACAGAGTAGTCATACCCCTGCTGGGAAGTAGCGGTAGCGAGCCCGCGGAGTGACCACGGGCCCCACACCAGGTGAACGGACTGTAGTGCCGGGAGCCAGGACGGAGGAGTCATGCCAGGAACCCTGACAAGCACCCCACTGACCGCGGTCGATCGTTGCGACCGCTGCGGTGCTGCCGCACGAGTTCGTGCCGTATTGCCCGCAGGTGGCGAGTTGCTCTTCTGCCAGCACCACGCGAATGAACACATGGATCGCTTGCGTGAGCTCGAAGCCGTGATCGATACGGAATCGGCTCCCGCGCTCTGACCAGTCCTCGCGTCCCGACACAACAGCATCGAACAACAGAACATCGCTGATAGACGACAGCGGGCGACCTACAGGTCGCCCGCTGTCGGCGTTTCCGGTCCCGCGACTCCGGACAGGATGCCGTCGAGCAGTTTGCCGAGACCGAAGGCGAAGTCGCCCGGCGGGTCCGATGGCGCTTGATAGCGTTCGCCTACCACCGCACCGACCCGCGAGGCGATCGGGAACTCCTCGACCGACATGACCTCGGTCAGCAGCGGGCCGTGCCGCTCCCACCACTGCGCGTCGGTCAGCTCCGCGGTACTGCGGATTCCGGCGATCGCCATCCGCGCATTGCCGGTCGCGAATTCCGACAGCACCGCGATCACCCGATCCATAGCCAGATCGGATAACCCGATCCCCTCGATCGCGGCCAGCTGCCTTTCATATCGGCGCATCCGGCCCGGACCGAGGACCAGCCGCCACGGTGGCACCTCGAGCAGCCATGGGTGCGCGACCAATTCCGCACGGACCTGTTCGGCGATCGCGGACATTCGGTCACGGACCGGGAGATCGATCGGGATGGGCACGTCCTCCAGTGCGACCGTGTCGACCATCAACACGGTCAAAGCCTCCTTGCTCGGCACATAGGTGTAGAGGCTCATCGGGCGCAGGCCGAGTTCGGCGGCGACCGCGCGGATCGACACCTTCTCGTACCCCTGCCGATCGGCGAGGGCGATCGCGGCGACGACGACCTCATCGACACTCACCGTCTGCTTCGGGCCGCGCCCACCGGATCGCGGCGGCACAGCATGTCGCCAGAGCAGGCTCATCAACTGTTTCGCCTGGTCGGTCACGTGGTCCCCTCGGAATTAATTCGGTACGCTGTACGTTGTTATAATACTCCGTACGCCATACGACGATCTAGGGGACAGCTCTGCCCAGCACACAGGCCACCTATCTACCCGACCGCCACATGTTCGCGCTGTGGACCTGGAACGGATCCGCGCCCGGCCGCGCGCCCGACGGCGATCGGGAAGCACTCTCTTTGGCAGTGCCGACGGGTCCGGACGGCGCGATCGAGGTCACGGATGTCGAATGCGCACTAGTTGATCCGGACGAGCTGTTGGACTTGGAGCTCGGTAACGCGGGCCCGTCCGTACACACTTGGCGCGCAGTACTGCAGGACGGAGCCGAACCGGGTGATGCCGAGATGGTGCCGCTGCCCATTGCGGCGCACGCTGTCCCTGACGCTGTCGGAACATCGATCGTGTCCGCCGAGCGTGCGGTGCGGGTGTTGCGTGAAACACGGTGCGCCGGGGCGGAACTGCGGGCGGGGCTGAAGGCGGAGTTGCGGCCGTATCAGGTGCGCGGGGTGGGATGGTTACACGAGACCGTCGCGGCGCACGGTGGGGCGGTCTTGGCCGATGAGATGGGGCTCGGGAAAACAGTGCAGACTATCGGGTTTCTGCTCGGGCGGGCCGAGAGCGGAGCGCAGCTCGTGGTTTGCCCGACGTCGCTGGTGGGGAACTGGGCGCATGAGATCACGCGGTTCGCGCCCGGGCTGCGGGTGGTGGCGTGGCGCGGGGGCGAGATCGCCGATGAGGCCGGGACGATTGTGGTGACCGGGTATCCGATACTGCGGTTGCACGGTGCTGTGTTGACCGATCGTTGCTGGGCGACAGTCGTTTTCGATGAGGCGCAGGCATTGAAGAATCCGCGTACCCAGGTGTCCAAGGCGGCGCGGGCATTGACGGCGGAGGCGAAGGTCGCGCTGACGGGTACGCCGGTGGAGAACCATCTCGCGGAGCTGTGGGCGCTGCTGAATCTGGTGGCGCCGCGGCTGTTCGGGCATCGCACCCAGTTCCGCCGTCGATTCGTCCGGCCTGTCCACGAGGGTTCGGCGGTCGCGGCGGCCCGGCTGCGGGATGCGCTCGAACCGGTGCTGTTGGCGCGCAAGAAGGCTCAGGTCGCCGCATCACTGCCCGCGAAGATCCACAGCGATCTGCTCTGCGATCTGACCACCGAACAGGAACGGCTCTACGACCAGCTGCTCGACAGGGCGATCGATGACGGCTTCGGCCACGGCGTGCAACGACAGAGCCGGGTGCTCGCGGCGCTGACCGCTCTCAAGCAGGTCTGCAACCATCCGGGACTGATCACCGGTGAGCTGGGCGAATTGGCGGGCCGGTCCGGAAAGCTGGACCTGTGCGCCGATATCGTGGCCAACAATCTCGAAACCGGCGACCCGACACTGATATTCACCCAGTATCGCGCCACCGGTGACCTGCTGGTCCGCCACCTGCACGAGCAGTTCGGGGTGCGGGCGCCGTTCTTCCACGGCGGACTGGATCAGGCCGAGCGAGCCGAGATCGTTTCGGGTTTCCAGGCCGAAGACGGTCCACCCGTGTTGATCCTGAGTCTGCGCGCCGCAGGCACCGGTCTCACCCTGACGCGTGCCGCCGATGTCATCCACTTCGACCGCTGGTGGAATCCGGCCGTCGAAGCTCAGGCCTCCGACCGGGTGCACCGCATCGGCCAGACCCGCACCGTCACCATCACCACCCTGACCTCGGGCACCACCGTCGAGGAGCACATCGCGGGCATGCACGAGCGCAAATCCGCCCTCGCGGACCTCAACGATTCGGCCGGGATCGCCGCACTGGCCCGCCTCGACGACGACCAGCTCATCGAAATCCTGCGCCGCAAGAGGGAGAACTGATGGCGGACAACGAATTCGGATACACGGCATGGGGGATGGACTGGGTCCGGCTCGCCGAACCTCTGCGCCAGACCCGACCCGACCCGCTGCTCCCCCGTGCCCGCAGCATTGCACGCAACAACGGTGTCCAGGCGACCGTCGAAGGGCGCATCGTGCGCGCCGCCATCCATCGCGGTGGGCAGGCCTCGGTAACCCACCTCGAAGTCGCGCCACTTTCCCGTTCGGACATCACAGCGATCGCCGAAATCATCCCGGTTACCACAGTTCTCACCGACGAAATGCACCGAGCGCTGGTCAACGCTGGCATCAGCCCGGCGTCTGGCCCGGCCGGGACGGACTGCTCCTGTTCGGCCCGCACCCCCCGCTGCGTGCACGTCCTCGCGGTGTTCTACGACATGGCCCGCCGCGTGGACGAGAACCCTCGCCTGGCGCTGGAGATCCAGGGCTATTTCCAAGCGGCACCGCAGGATTCGACAGCGCCGGTCGAGTCTCCCCGCTGGACGCCGATCAATGCACTCGATCCCGCGGACTACTTCGAGGCCGCGATAGCGGTGCGCTGAAAGGATTCACTCGGGACGGCGGGCGCGGAAGCGGAAACTGCGTTCGCCGGTTTCGATCTCGACATCGGTGAAACCGGCTCGGGTGAGCCGGTCCGCGGCGTGCTCCGGCGGTACCGGCACGCAGGTGTCGCCGAGGTGCAGCAGGCGGAATACGCGGCCGTCGAGGCCATCGCTGCCTGCGAATACACCGCCGGGACGCAGGACACGCAGGGCTTCGCCGAAAAGCGCGTCCTGTGCTCCGACAGTGGGTACGTGGTGCAGCATGGTGAAGCACACGACCGAGTCGAATTGCCTTGGGGGCAAGGGCATATCCGCGCCGTCGCCCTCGATCACCGTCATCGCGCTGCCGTGCCGGGTGCGCAGCCGATCGACCAGCACCGGATCGATCTCGACACCGGTCAGCTTGCTGGTGCGCTCTCGCAAGGCGCGGATATTGGCACCGTAGCCGGGGCCGATCTCGAGTGCGGACGCACCGAGGTCGAGACCGGACAGCGCCCACGGGACGATCCGTGTCGTACTCGTACGCTCCCACGCCGCCGATCGGCACATCAATTTGTGTACGTAGTTCATCGCCATGCGATTCACGCTAGAAGCGGCCAGCTGTGACCACGAGAGGCTACGGTGACAAGTTGTGTCGCGAAACGGCCAATTCTTGGTGCCCCAACCCGGGACATCCCAGCCGAACGACGGATCCGTAATATTCCCGGCCGCGATCGGTGATACCGCCATGGTCTTCGGCGCGGGCGTCATATCCGCGGGCTACTGGTTCGACACCCATGAACATCCGCAGCACCAAATCGCCTGGGCGGCAAGAGGGGTCATCGCCGTCGAAATCGGCGACGGGTACTGGGTGCTGCCACCCACCCGCGCCCTGTGGATCCCCGGCGGCACCCGACACCGAACCGGAACCGCCCAGGGCGCGACCATGCGCGGCATCTTCGTGGCACCCGACCGATGCCCGGTCTCGCTCACTACCCCGACAATGCTCAGAGTGTCGCCATTGCTGCGCGAACTGTTCGACCATCTCACCGGGCCAGACACCGCCCTCGCGCGCGGAGATGACGCGGAGCGACGCGAGCACGTCGACGAGCCCACTGCCAGCGAGCACCCGCGCACGGACACCCGAACCGACGGGATGGTCACCGCGGCGACTCGAAATCCCGCCGACAACGCCGCCGCACGAGGCGAGCGCGCGGAAGCGGTTCGATTCGAGCAGGCCGACGAGAATCCGGTCAGCGCCCGCCCGCTCACGGACGCTCGACCTGAAAGAACCGCCGCAGCGACGACCCGAAATCCCGCCGACGACAACGCCGCCGCGCGGCGCGGGCGCGCGGAGGCGGTCATCTTCGACCTGCTCGAGCCGGTCGAGGTGATCCCCGTAGGCGCGCGCCGACCGGTGGATGCCCGAGCCGGACGGGTCGCCGACGCCATGACCCGCGATCCCGCCGACCCCCGCACCCTCGCCGAATTCGCCGCCGACGCCGCAACCAGCCCCCGCACCCTGGCCCGTCTGTTCCTCGTCGAAACCGGAATCTCCTTCGGCCAGTGGCGAACCCAGATCCGCCTGGCCGCCTCCCTCCCCCTGCTCGCCGAGGGCCTGCCGATCGCCCGCATCGCGGGCCGCGTCGGCTACGCCACCCCCAGCGCCTACGTGGCCGCCTTCCGCCGCACCGTCGGCGTCTCCCCGGGCCGCTACTTCACCGGGTAATCGCGCGCTGCGGAGTCAGGCGTTGGTGCCGCCGTCGACGGTGAAGGTCGCTCCGGTGATGCTGCGGCCGGAGGGACCGGCGAGGAAGGTTACGGTGGCGGCGATATCGTCGGTGGTGCCGAAGCGGCCGAGCGCGGTCAGGTCGATCTGGTGGGAGGCGTGGTCGCCGTCGGCCGGGTTCATATCGGTGTCGGTGGAGCCCGGCTGCACCAGGTTGACCGTGATGTTGCGCGGACCGAGTTCGCGCGCAAGGGCCTTCGTGAATCCGTTGAGTGCGGATTTGCTCAGGTTGTACAGCGTAAGTCCACCGAATGCGGCGCGCTCGGACAGGTTGCTGCCGATGCTGATGATTCGTCCACCCTCGGCCATATGCTCGACCGCCGCCTGTGAACCGACGAACGCCGCCCGCGCGTGGATATTGAGCGCGCGGTCGATCTCCTCGACGGTGAACTCCTCGAACGGCTTGGCCGGGAAGATGCCCGCGTTATTGACCAGCACGTCGAGCCCGCCGAGTTCGGTCGCGGCCCGATGCACCGCCGCAACGACCGCGCCCGCGTCGGCGCTGTCGGCTCGAATGGCGATCGCGCGCCGCCCCAACGCTTCCGCCTCGGCGACCACCGATTTCGCCAGCAGTTCGTTGTGCTGGTAGGTCAGTGCCACATCCGCGCCCGCCGCGGCCAGGTGCCGCACGATCGCCGCTCCGATCCCCCGGCTGCCCCCGGTCACCAGCGCAACTTTGCCCGTCAGATCCGCCATCGTGACTCCTCCTAATTCTGTGTCGATCAGTACATAAATAGCTAAGCGCATGAGCTGCGACGGCGTCAAGGGGTATATTTAACGATCGACACAGAAAGGAACGGGTCATGGCCGAACGTGGACGCCCACGCGCATTCGACCGCGAGGTCGCGCTACGTCGCGCCATGGAGGTGTTCTGGGAACACGGATACGAGGGCTCGTCGATGAGCGATCTCACCGCGGCGATGGGCATCAACTCACCGAGCCTCTACGCCGCCTTCGGCGGCAAGGAAGAGCTGTTCCGCGCGGCTGTCGGCTTGTACGGCGAGACCGAAGGCGGCTACACCGCACGCGCGCTGCGCGAGGAACCCACCGCCCGCGCCAGCGTCGAAGCCATGTTGCGCGACAATGCCACTGCCTATACCCACGAGGACAAACCGCACGGCTGCATGGTCGTACTGGCGGGCTCCACCTACACCACCCGCAGCGAAACCATCCGCGACTTCCTGGTCGAAAAGCGCCGCGAGACAACCGAAGACATCCGCGAACGCCTGGATCGCGGAGTCACGGAAGGTGATCTGCCTTCCGACACCGATACCGCGGCACTCGCCAGCTTCTACACCACGGTCCTGTACGGCCTGTCGATCCGCGCCCGCGACGGCGCTTCGCACACCGAACTCACCCGATCCATCGACTGCGCCATGGCAGCGTGGCCCGCATCGGCCAGCGCACGCTGATCGCCGCGGTTACTTACGGCGCAGGGCGGCGATGCGCTCACCGAGTTGGTCCGCGGAGGCCAATGCCGTTGGCGGACCACCGCATTCGCGGCGCAACTCACCATGGATCACACCGTGCGGCTTGCCAGTGCGATGGTGGTGCATGGCGACCAGACTGTTGAGCTCACGACGCAGCTCACCGAGCTTGTCCGCAGTCGCGACCCGCTCGGCGGCCGAGGCGACCTGCGGACCAGGATCGGGCGTCGTGGCCTCACCGCGTTCGGCGAGTTGCTTGGACTGACGTTCACGCAGCAGCGCCCGCATCTGCTCCGCGTCCAACAGCCCGGGAATCCCGAGGTAGTCGGCCTCCTCGGCACTGCCCGCGAAAGTCGCTGTGCCGAAGGAGGATCCGTCGTAGATCACCTGGTCGAGTTCGGCGTCGGCGGCGAGCGCGACGAAGGGCTTCTCGTCCTCGCCCGGCTCGTCCTTCTGCTTGTTCGCGTCGATCAGGAGTTCGTCTTCGAGGCCGTTCTGCTCGCGGTGCGGCTTGCCGATGACGTGATCGCGCTGCAGTTCCAGTTGCGCGGCCAGATCGAGCAGCACCGGCACCGACGGCAGGAACACGCTGGCGGTCTCGCCTGGCTTGCGCGCGCGCACGAACCGGCCGATGGCCTGGGCGAAGTACAGCGGGGTCGAGGCGCTGGTCGCATAGACGCCGACCGCGAGTCGCGGCACGTCGACGCCCTCGGAGACCATGCGGACCGCGACCATCCACGGCTGGGTGTTCTTGCTGAATTCGGCGATCCGGTTCGAGGAGGACGGATCATCCGAGAGCACCACCGCTGGCCGCTCGCCCGAGATGTGTTCCAGCAGTTCGGCGTAATCCCGGGCCCGCTCCTGATCGGTGGCGATCACCAGCCCACCGGCATCGGGCATACCGGTCGCACGCAGCTGGCGCAGCCGGGTGTCCGCGGCGACGAGCACCTTGGACATCCAGTCGCCAGCTGGATCCAAGGCGGTGCGCCACGCACGGGCGGTGTGTTCCGCGCTCAGCGGCTCACCGAGGCGGGCCGAGTACTCCTCCCCCGCGCTGTCGCGCCAGTGCGCCTCACCGGAATACGCCAGAAAGACAACGGGCCGGACCACGCCGTCTGCCAAAGCCTCCGCATAGCCGTAGGTGTGGTCGGCGCGCGAGCGTGGGAAACCGGCTTCATCGGGTTCGTAGATCACGAACGGGATCTGGCTGTCATCGCTGCGGAACGGGGTACCGGTCAGCGCGAGTCGGCGGGTGGCGTCACCGAATGCCTCGGCGGTCGCCTCGCCCCAGGACTTCGCATCGCCCGCATGGTGGATCTCGTCGAGAATCACCAGCGTTCTGCGTCTTTCGGTGCGGACACGGTGCCGCGCGGGATGCGAGGCGATCTGTGCGTAGGTGACCACGACGCCGTGATAGTCGCCGGAGGTCGCACCGGTCGCGTTGGAGAAGCGCGAATCCAGCTGAATGCCCACGCGGGCCGCGGATTGGGCCCACTGATGTTTGAGGTGTTCGGTCGGGGCGACCACGGTGACCTGGTCGACGGTGCGGTCGGCCAGCAGTTCGGCCGCGACCCGCAGTGCGAAGGTGGTCTTACCCGCGCCCGGCGTCGCCACCGCGAGAAAGTCCCTGGGCTTGGTGGACAAGTACTTCATCAGGGCCCGGCGCTGCCAAGCACGTAGCGAACCACCTGAGGAACCCGCGGCGCTCGATTTTTGCGAATCGCCCGGTGTTTCCGCTTCTCCCGCCACAGCGGCGCCACCCGACACAGTCACGAGGACGACCCTAGCTGTCCCCCATGGCGTGTCGCCAAACCGACGCGGCGTGGGCGACGGGCGTCACACGCCGAACCGTGCGCCACGCCGTGTTCATCTGCTCCCCATCGACTCGATGCCACGGCAAACCGGAACAATATGCTCGGATGCGCGATGCTGTTAAGCATCATGACCGACGAAAGTGCTCTACCGCGCCATACCCCGGGGGTCGGCGACCAGCCGATCCACAGCGGCGGAGGCGGCGCGGAACCCACGGCGGCGACCTATGTGCGCAACGCCGCAACGCGAGCTGCGCATGTCGCGCGACATGGTGGCAAACTCGTCGTCCGGGTGGCGGTGAAGTCATGGAACGATTCGATTTTCGCCAAATCCGCGGCCGCGGCGTTCTGGCAGACGATGTCGCTGGCGCCGCTGCTGCTCGGGGTGCTCGGCAGCCTCGGTTACGTCGGGGAATGGTTCGGACCCGATACCGTGGAGATCGTCCAGCAGAAGATCATCGCCTTCAGCCGGGACCTGTTCAGCACCAGTGTGGTGAGCGATCTGATCGAACCGACCGTCACCGATGTGCTCAGTCGCGGACGCGCCGCCTTCGTCTCGGTGGGTTTCGTAATGTCGCTGTGGGCGGGATCCTCGGCCATGTCGACCTTCGTGGATTCGATCGTCGAGGCGCACGGCCAGAAGGATGCCCGGCATCCGGTGTGGCAGCGCATCTTCGCGTTGCTCCTGTATGTGCTGTTCCTGGTGGTCGCGGTATTCCTGCTCCCGCTGATCGCGCTGGGGCCGACATTGATCGGACGGGTCCTGCCGGATTCGTGGCGGGAACCCGGGTTGCGGCTGATCGACTCGTTCTATTACCCGGGCGTCGGCCTGGTGCTGATCATCGGGCTCACCACCCTCTACAAGCTGGCACTGCACAAATCGCTGCCGTGGCATCGCTTGTTCGGCGGGGCGTTGGTCGCGGGCGTGTTCTTCATGGCCGCCAGCGAGGGGCTGCGCCGCTATCTGTCC
>NZ_BDBY01000182.1 GCF_001613225.1 Nocardia pseudovaccinii NBRC 100343 | reverse complement strand
GGAATGGTTGTCCAATCAGTTGGGCGGGGACGACTCCGACACCGAACAGGGTGATCCAGCCACAGCGAAGCCCCCGAACCCACAGGAGGCCCAAGGGCAGATCGAGCGGACACACGACAACGGCGCCGATGCCGACCGGACACGACTCAGCGCGCCCGGCGATCCGTCATCGGCGTCGGCTCAGTCGCCCTTGCGCAAGCCGTCGTAGACCTTCTTGCACTCCGGGCAGACCGGCGAGCCGGGCTTCGGGGAGCGGGTCACCGGGAAGACCTCACCGCAGAGGGCGACCACGTGGGTGCCCATGACGGCGCTCTCGGCGATCTTGTCCTTCTTCACGTAGTGGAAGAACTTGGGGGTGTCGTCGCCCGTCGTCTCGTCGGTGGTCGTATCCGGGCGAACCAGAGTGTCGGTACTCACGGATTCCATGATGCCGCATACTCGCGAGCTCGGCTGATGACGGTCGGTGTTCGTCGAGCTGACCAGGCCATGTGCGGTGCGCCGTCGACAGTGGAAGACTCGGGGTATGCAGCAGTACGGCGACACCCCCGACGCCGACGACATCGGCAGCGGTGATCGCCCGGACGTCGCAATGCCGACGCCACCCCGCAAGTCCACCGGCTACTTCCCCGGCAATGACGAGAAGCACCCGGTGCTGATCACCGAGGCCGCCCCGTCACTGGAGGATCAGCACCGCGCCAGGGTTCGGCGCTACACCATCATCATGGCGTTCCGCATCCCCTGCCTGATCCTGGCCGCGATCGCCTACAGCGTCTTCAGCAACGCCCTGCTCTCGATCCTGATCATCACCGCTTCGATCCCCCTCCCCTGGATCGCCGTCCTCATCGCCAACGACCGCCCGCCACGCCGCAAGGACGAACCCAGCCGCTGGGACCGCCCCCGCACCGCCATCGAATCCCGGCCGCATCGCGCCATCGATTCCTGAGCTGGGCCGGGTGAGGTCCGGAGGCGGGTGTGAGGTCCTGGGTCGGTTAGGGCAGGTCCGGGCAGGGGCAGGGGGACGGCGCATGCCACCGACGCGGCTGCCGACACGCCGACGATCAAGCTGGACGGGTGATCACCATGCAACGGTGTGGGCAAACGTCGAGAACGGCCCGCCACCAGCGCATTCTCGGTGTCAGGGGTGGCGGCGGATGGTGGCGGACATGAGGGCCGCGGCGGCGCAGAGGGCGCCGGCGATGTACCAGGCGAGGTTGTAGGAGCCTTGGATGTCGCGGATGACGCCAGCGCCGGTGGCGGCTGTGGCGGAGCCGATCTGGTGGGAGGCGAAGACCCAGCCGAAGGCGACGGGCCCGTCGGCCCCGAAGAGTTCGCGGCACAGCATGACTGTGGGCGGGACGGTGGCGATCCAGTCCAGGCCGTAGAAGATGATGAACACCCACATGCTCGGCTGTGTGTCCGGCGCGAACAGCGACGGCAGGATCAGCAGCGACAGTCCGCGCAGCGTGTAGTAGCCGACCAACAGGTAGCGGGGGTCGGCGCGGTCGGTGAGCCAGCCGGAGAAGATGGTGCCCGCAACATCGAAGATGCCGACCAGCGCCAGCAGACCGGCGGCAGTGGTCGGTGGCATGCCGTGATCGTGTGCGGCACTGACGAAGTGGGTGCCGACCAGACCGTTGGTCGATGCGCCGCAGATCGCGAATCCGCCTGCGAGCAGCCAGAATCCAGGACTGCGCGCGATCGTGGTCAAGACCGTCAGCGCGCGGGTCGCGCCGCCGGTCGCCTGCACACGCAGTCCAACTGTGCTGCCGGGTTCGGCGCCGTACGCGGAAACGCCTGCGTCACTGGGGAAATCGCGGATGAACAGCAGGACCAATGGCACCACCGCCAGCGCGACACCCGCGACGATCAGCGAGGGCACTCGCCAGCCGTGCTCATGCGCGACAGCGGACACCACCGGCAGAAAGATCAGCTGCCCGGTCGCGCCCGCCGCGGTGAGCACGCCGGTCACCAGTCCGCGCTGACGCACGAACCAGCGACCGGTGATCGTCGCCACGAACGGCATCGACATCGATCCGACGCCGACTCCGACCAAGAGCCCCCAAGTCGCCACCAAATGCCAAGGCTGGGTCATGAATACGGTGAGCCCGCTGCCCGCCGCGACGAGTACCAGTGCGCACGCCACCACCCGGCGGATACCGAATCGGTCCATCAGCGCCGCCGCGAACGGCGAAATCAGCCCGTACAGCAACAGATTCAGCGAGACCGCGGCCCCGATGGTGCCGTGGGACCAGCCGAACTCTTCGTGCAGCGGATCCAGCAGCACACTCGGCACCGACCGGAACGCCGCCGCGCCCAGGAGCGCGATGAATCCCACACCGGCGACGATCCAGGCGGGGTGCAGCCGCCTCGGCACGGAATCGACAGGTATCCGAGGCGTCTGCAGTTCAGTCACCCGCTGAGCGTGCCGGAATTTCACGCGTCGAACGAGTGGCCGGAATGCCATAAACCGCCAAGATCGTGCCAGTCACGGCCGACCCGAAACCGGCTCGACAGCATCGCGGGCGACACCTACTGTGTGGCGGGGGTAAGCGACGGGAACTCTCTCAGCGCCAGTGATGTGCGACACATCCGCGCCAACCGGGCGCGGGCGGCGCCGAATCGCCGGAAGATGCGACAACTGCATGCCCGGCTGCGGCGCGGGAACTCCCGCCAGGAAACAGGAGAAAGCATGATTCGGTGGGTCTGGGCCTTCCTCGACCGCCCGACGCAACGTTTCGACGAATGCGCGACATTCTGGTCGACGATCACCGACACCCAACTCTCGCCGCGACGCGGCGAGAACGACGAATTCCTCACGCTCCTACCGGATCCCGCACTCTTCGCCGATGCGGGCGTCAAGATGCAGGCGGTGACCGGACTCGGCCGGGTACACCTCGATTTCGACGTCGACGATGTCACCGCCGCGGTCCGCGTCGCGCTCGACCTCGACGCCGAACTGGTCGCCAACCACAAGAGCTACGCCGTGTTGCGCTCCCCGGGCGGTCAGATCTTCTGCTTCACCCCCAGCGGCCGCGCGAAGGGCACGCCCGCCCCTGCCGTGCGCGCCCCGGACGGCACCCTCACCCGCCTCGACCAGGTCTGCCTCGATATCGGCCCGACCGACCACGCCGCCGAATCCCGCTTCTGGACCACTCTCACCAACTGGGATCTCACCCAGGGCCGCCTGCCCGAATTCGCCCGGCTGCGCGCGAAAGAGCCGCTGCCCGTACAGCTTCTGCTGCAGCGCCTCGGCGAGGACCGACCCGTCGGCGCGCACATCGACCTCGCCTCCGCGGATATCGACGCCACCGCCGCCTGGCACGAGTCCCTCGGCGCGACACTGGTCGAGCGCCATGAGCACTGGATCGTCATGTCCGATCCGGCCGACGCGCCCTACTGCATTACGGGCCGCGACCCGAACGGCGTCTGAGATCCCGCGCTGTCCAGGTGACACGACGAGCACGTTTCGGTTGCCCGCGTGTCGCGGTGGCAGAGTACCGGTGTGCCTACCAACCAGACGACCACCGGATCGCTGCTCACCGCGCTGTGCCCCGATCTGCGGGCCGCGCTGATCCGCGTCGGCTACGACGCCGACACGCTGCTGGAAGTGCTCGGCGCCGACGCGCACTCCGCGCTGGGCCGGTCCGAACCGGTACCGGTGCGTCGCGCCGCTCGCCGAGCGGGCGCACTCGGAACCCTGATCCGCCTGTTGCTGCTCGGTGACGCACTGCCCGAACGCGAGGTCGCGGCCGCACTGGCGCCGGTGGAGATCGACCGCGCGATAGCGGCCGGCCTGCTCGCCCGTGACGGCGACGATGTGCGCGCGGCCCTGGACCTGCGTCCGCTCGATGCGGGCGAGGGTACCCGCTGGATCCTGTCCGACCTGGACGATTCGATGTTCCGGCGCAGCCTGACCGAGGATCACGTGCTGGGGGTAGGCCACGCCTCCCTGTCGCTGTTGCGCGCCACCCCCACCCGCCGCGTCGGTTCGGTGCTGGACCTGGGCACCGGCTGCGGCGTCCAGGCCGTCCACGCCGCCGCGTACGCGGACCGGGTGACCGCGACCGACGTGAACCCGCGCGCCTTGTGGCTGGCCGAGGCGACGGCCGCGCTCAACGGACTCGATGTCGAACTTCTGGCCGGTTCCTGGTTCGAGCCGGTGGCCGGTCGCCGCTTCGACCAGGTGGTGGCCAATCCGCCGTTCGTCGTCGGCCCCGCGCGCATCGAACACACCTACCGCGACTCCGGCCTCGCCCTCGACGGCGCAAGCGAATTGGTGATCTCGCAAGCCCCCGCCCTGCTCGCCCCCGATGGCACCGCCGCGATGCTGGCGGCATGGGTGCATGTGGACGGCGAGGACTGGCGCCAACGCGTCTCGTCCTGGCTGCCCGCGCACGGCGTCGATGCCTGGGTGGTCCAACGCGATGTCGCCGATCCGGCCCTCTATGTCGGAACATGGCTGCGTGACGCGGGTTTGGATCCGCGCGACCCGGCCGCACAGGAGCGCGCCGAGCAGTGGCTCGACGCCTTCACCGCCGCGGGCGTCGAGGGCATCGGTTTCGGCTTCGTCTACCTGCACGCCATCGACGGTCCGACCGAACTGCTCGCCGAGGACCTGACGCACGGCTTCGACGATCCGCTCGGTGCTGAGGCCACCGCGTATTTCGCGCGCTCGGCCTGGTTGCGCCGCGCCGCCGCCGAGGAAAATCTCGCCTGGTCAACACATTTCGTGGTCGATCCGGCAACCGCGCTGGAACGGGTCTATCTGCACAGCGAACTCGGTTGGGAACAGCAGGTCGCGCGGCTGCACCGCGGCGACGGTCCGCGCTGGCAGCATGAGGTGGACGAGTCCACCATCGCACTCGTCGCGGGAATGCGCGCCGAGGGTTTGCCGTTACAAGAGCTGATAGAACTGCTCGCGCTCGCCGACGGATCGGGCGAAGTGACCGAGGAGTTCGCGGCCGACGCATTATCCGTGGTGGCCGGATTGGTTCGCCACGGTTTGGTGCGGCCCGTGTAACGAAGCGGCAACCGCTCGCATCCCGCCGGACGCTTCGCGCACGGGCTGTTCCGACAGGGTGGGGTTCTCAGGAACTTCTCAGACGCGAGTGATGGAAACCGCAGTTCAGAGCGGTTTATCGGAGCAGTAGCGGGGAACTTTCTACCTGTCGGGTCCGTTGTTCGGAGTGAGACACCACCGACAGGAGGCAAGTCATGACAAGCCCCGCCACCACTCGCGTGCGCACCAGCGATTCGGACCTCGACGCCCAGAGCCCTGCCGCCGACCTGGTACGTGTGTACCTGAACGGGATCGGCCGTACCGCACTGCTCACGGCAGCCGATGAGGTCGAGCTGGCCAAGCGCATCGAGGCGGGCCTCTATGCGCAGCATCTGCTGGAGACCGGCAAGCGACTGTCGGCCACCCGCAAACGCGATCTGGCCGCCGTCGTTCGCGAAGGCCAGGCCGCGCGCTCGCATCTGCTCGAAGCCAACCTCCGGCTCGTGGTCTCCCTCGCCAAGCGCTACACCGGCCGCGGAATGCCGCTGCTGGACCTGATCCAGGAGGGCAACCTCGGCCTGATCAGGGCAATGGAGAAGTTCGACTACGCCAAGGGATTCAAGTTCTCCACCTATGCCACCTGGTGGATTCGGCAGGCCATCACCCGCGGTATGGCCGATCAGAGCCGCACCATCCGCCTCCCCGTGCATCTGGTCGAGCAGGTCAACAAGCTGGCCAGGATCAAGCGGGAACTGCACCAGCAGCTCGGTCGCGAGGCCACCGATGCCGAACTCGCCAACGAGTCCGGCATTCCGGTCGACAAGATCTCCGATCTGCTCGACCACAGCCGCGACCCGGTAAGCCTGGATATGCCGGTCGGCAATGACGAAGAGGCCCCGCTGGGCGATTTCATCGAGGACTCCGAGGCCACCTCGGCCGAATCCGCCGTGATCGCCGGGCTCCTGCACCACGATGTGCGCAGCGTGCTCGCCACCCTGGACGAGCGCGAGCAGCAGGTCATCCGGTTGCGCTTCGGCCTGGACGACGGCCAGCCGCGCACCCTCGATCAGATCGGCAAGCTCTTCGGGCTCTCCCGCGAGCGTGTTCGTCAGATCGAGCGTGAGGTCATGTCGAAGCTGCGCAAGGGAGAGCGGGCCGACCGCCTGCGCGCCTACGCCAGCTGATTCCCGCAATAACTCGTGCCGGTGATCCCGGCGCGTGCCCATGACGCCGGACTACTCCGAGGCCGGTTCGGCGTCCGGCTTGGTGACCCTGGACGGTCACCTCGAAACGCCGACCGGTGACCGCGCGTCCCGCCCCCTCCGGGTTCGCGCGAGCCGGTCGGCGAACCCCATTCAATCGCCGCCGAGTCCGTCGTCGACCGTGACGTTCTCTGGTTTCAGTTCGAGTGCGGAGTTCTCGGCCTGCAGATCGAGCAGGATCGCGAAATCCTCGTGCACTCGACCGCTGCCCACACTGGCCTGGACCAGTTGTGCGGTGGCCGTCGCGAGCGGCATCGGCACCTCGCATCGGCGGGCCGCGTCGAGACCGAGATCGAAATCCTTGCGCAGCAGGATCGGGGTGAAAGTCGGTGTGTAGTCGAGGTTTACGAAGGCCGGGGTCTTGTAGCGGGTGAAGATCGAACCCATGACGCTGCTGTTGAGGAAGTCCAGAAAGGCCGCGCGGGATACTCCCCCCTTCTCCGCGAGGACGGTGACCTCGGCCATCGACTGGGTGACCACACCGAGGAACAGGTTGTGGCAGATCTTGACCAGCCGCGCCGCATCGCCCACACCGACGTAGGTGACGGATTTGCCGATGGTGCGCAGTAATGGTGCGACGCGTTCATAGACCTCCGGCGGGCCTGAGGCCGCGATCGAAAGTCCGCCCGCGGCGACCACTTTCGCATTGCCGCTGACCGGTGCGGCCAGGAAGCCGACACCACGCAGTTCGCAGGCCGCGCGAATGGCCGCGGAGGATTCCGTCGAGACGGTCGAGCAGTCCACCACGACCGCGGGTGCAGATTTTTCGTCGGCGAGCAGGCCGTCGGCGCCGAATAGGACCTGTTCGACGTCGGCTTGGGTGGAGACCGTGGTGAATACCACGTCGAGGGTGCGTAGATCCGCGATGTGGTCGGCGATTGTGCAGCCGTGCCCGGTGAGCGGTTCGGCCTTGGCTCTTGTTCGGTTCCACACCGTGACCTGGGTGCCCGCAGCGGCCAGGCGGGTGGCCATCGCGGCGCCCATTCTTCCCGCGCCGATCCAGCCGACCGCTTGTTGCTGAGACGATTCTTCTGAGTTCACTCACGCTCCTTTGCAATCGTTTGCAGTCAAATGGCTGTTGCCCACGTTAACATACAAGGCGATTGTCGCCTTGTGTTCTGCAAACGAGTGCAAGTGCCAACGGCCGTAGCGGGCTCATAGCGACCGCTATTCATCGCGCGCCGCAGTCCACACCCGCCGCAGTCCACACCCATGGCGCACTGGGGCCCGCCCGTCCCACGCCGTCACCGATCGTCAACGCCATTGCTGCCGCCCATCCCACCCGCCGCCCATCGCGCGTCACCGGCCCATTCCAGCGCCGCGGCCCACCGCACCGCCGCCGGTC